>JAHCJR010000038.1 GCA_026126165.1 Alphaproteobacteria bacterium | reverse complement strand
TTCGCGCCTTGACCCCGCCATCGACATACCAGGCGCGCTGGTCCGGCGGCAGGCCGGCGAGCACTTCTTCGCCCCATGCCTCGATGTCGCGGACCGCCGCATCCATCTCCTCCGGTCCGAAGATGCCCGTCACGGTGACATGTCCTGCCGTCCTGTAGGCATCGATCTGCGATCGTTCCAGCATCATGGGCCCCTCCCGTAAGTAACTGGATGGTTACTTGTGGCCGCGGCTGCTGTCAAGCGGCGCGGCCGGCTGGAAACCAGAAGCCTCTCGACCTAAGTAACCAACCGGTTATAGACTGCCGGTCCTTTCAGCGTATCTGCCAGAACGACTAGGGGAGGTCAGAGGCATGAAATCGATCCTGCTTGCAACCGCCGCGATCTTGGCGCTCGGCGCGGCCTCGGCTGGTGAAGCCGCGGCGCAGACCAAAGTCACGTTCGTTCTCAACTGGATCGCGGGCGGCGACCACGCGCCCTATTACTATGCGAAAAAGATGGGATGGTATGCCCAGGCCGGGATCGACCTCGACATCGAACAGGGCAAGGGCTCGGCGCTTGCCGTGCAGAAGGTTGGCGCCGGCCAGGCTCCGCTTGGTCTCGCCGACATGGCGAACGTGCTGGTGGGCAAGGGCAAGGGCGCCGATGCGGTCGGCGTCTTCAACGTCTATGCCAACTCGCCGCAGGGCATGTACTGGCTGAAGAGCTCCGGCATCAAGAGCATCAAGGATCTCGCCGGCAAGAAGATCGGCAATCCGGCCGCCGATGGCGCGCGGACCATGTGGCCCGCCCTTGCCAAGGCTAATGGCATAGATCCGAACTCGGTGACCTGGGTGAACGTGGCGCCGAACGCCAAGCTCTCGGCCCTCAAGGCGAAGTCGATCGACGCCACCACTTCGTTCTACAACATCCACCATATCTTCAAGGCGGAACTGGGCGACGATATGGGCTTCCTCGCCTGGCGGGATGCCGGCCTCAACCCCTACGGCAATTCGGTGATCGCCAACGGCGCCTATCTCAAGGCGAACCGGAAGGTCGTGGCCGATTTCGTCCGTGTCAGCCAGAAAGCGTTCCATACCTGCACAGTGACCCCCAAGCCCTGCGTGGAGGCATTGGTGGAAGCCAATGGCGCGCTGAAATTCGACAACGAGATGCAGAACTGGGAACTGGTGACGGAACTGATGAGCGACAAGTTCTCCCGCGAGGTCGCGCTCGGCATCCACGATGACGGACGCATGGCGGCGGACTACGAGCTGGTCAAGACCTATATCGGTCTCGACCAGCCGTTCGACGTGAAGACGGTCTACACGAATGAGTTCCTCGATCGCTCGGTGAAGATGCCGAAGTAGCCTTCCGGAAGGCCGGGCGGGGCGGAGAGGCGCAAAGGGCTCCTCCGCCCCGCCGATTTTTCAGCAGGGGTTCAGCCATGTCCGACACGCCGCGCATCCAGACCACCGTCGTCGGCTCCTATCCCATCCCCGACTGGCTGGCAGCCCTGCCATCCGAACAGGCACTGATCGATGCGACCCGCGTGGTCATAGCGACGCAAGAGCTTGCGGGAATCGACCTGGTATGCGACGGCGAGCTTTACCGCTTCGACGTCAATCACCCCGAGACCAACGGGATGATCGAGTATTTCGTGCGGCCGCTTTCGGGCATCCGCACGGAAATCACGTTCGAGGAGTTGATCGAGTATCGCGCCATGCCGGGGATGCGTTTCCGCACCCGTCCGCCCGGCGTCGTCGATGGCCCGATCGGCAGCGGCACCCTCGATCTGCCGCTGGCCTGCGCGCGGGCACGCCGGCTTGCCACCCGGCCATTCAAGTTCACGGTGACCGGACCGCACATGCTGAGCAAGACCCTGCTCGACCGGCATTACGGG
This sequence comes from Alphaproteobacteria bacterium, assembly GCA_026126165.1. Lineage (GTDB taxonomy): Bacteria > Pseudomonadota > Alphaproteobacteria > Ferrovibrionales > Ferrovibrionaceae > JAHCJQ01. The sequence continues at coordinate 26,436 of JAHCJR010000038.1, read as the reverse complement.
AAACTTCCCGACCTCGCCATGGCGGTGGCGGATGCACTGGCGAGACAGGTGGCTCATGTGGAAGCCGACGTGCTGCAACTCGACGAAGCCAATTTGCCCGGCTCGCCCGATGAATGGAAATGGGCCGCCGCGGCGATCAACCGCGTCCTCGATGCGGCGAAATGCAAGACCGCGGTCCACCTGTGTTTCGGCAATTACGGTGGACAATCCATCCAGAAGGGCGACTGGGGCAAACTGATGGACTACCTCAACAGCCTCCATGTCGATCATATCGTGATGGAGAATGCCCATCGTCCGCCGGAAGAGCTGGCCGTCTTCCGCGACCTGCGACCCGAGATCGGCATGGGCCTCGGCGTGGTCGACATCAAGGCGACCGAGGTGGAGAGCGCGGAGGCAATCGCCCGCCAGATCGAGCGCGCCGACAAACTGATCGGGCCGGGCCGTGTGCGCTACATCCACCCCGATTGCGGCTTCTGGATGCTCAAGCGGCCGATTGCCGATGCCAAGATCGCCGCTCTTGCGAGGGGCCGCGACCTCTACGAAGGCAGGCCGAAGGCGAAGGTGGCCTAGCCGCGCGCTTTCGGCGAGAATATCGTCGGGAGGGTGCCGGCATGCCAATTCTGACAAGCCCGCTTTCGGCGGCGCTCGGCCTGGAAGTGTCCGGTGTCGACCTGGCAAGGGCGAGCGGAGATCAACTCGATGCCATCCACCGGGCCTGGGAACAAAGTGGGCTGATCATCTTCCGTGGCCAGCGCCTCACGAATGAGGAACTGCTAGCCTTCTCGCGCCGTTTCGGCGAACTGGACCCGCCGCCGGTGCAGGAGAACGGCCGCATGAGCCCGGCCGGCTACCCTGACATCTATGTCGTATCGAACGTGCGCGACGAGAAGGGCGAGCCGATCGGCGCGCTTGGCGCCGGAGAAGCGGTCTGGCACACGGACATGAGCTATCTGGAAACGCCGCCTGACGCCTCCATTCTCTACGCGCTGGAAATCCCGCCGCATGGCGGCAACACATGGTTCTGCGGCATGCAGGCCGCCTGCGCCGCACTGCCCGCCGACCTGCGCGCGGCCATTGCGGGGCGGCGTATCAAGCATGACGGGACCTATAATAGCGGCGGCTATCTGCGCCAGGGCGTCACGCCCGACGACGATCCGCAGCGCGCGCCGGGCGCCTGGCACCCCGCCATCTGCCGGCATCCCGCTACCGGCGCGGCCGTCCTGTTTCTGGGCCGGCGCCGCAATTCGTTCATCGAGGGCCTCGACCGGGCGGCATCCGAAGCGCTGCTCGACCGGCTATGGGCGCATGCAACAGGCCCGGATTTCACCTACGAGCACCGCTGGCAGGTCGGCGATCTCGTCATGTGGGACAACCGGGCCACGATGCATCGGCGGGACCCATTCGACCCCGCGGCGCGGCGCGTCATGCATCGCACCCAGATCCGCGGCACGCGGCACCCCGTCGCTTTTCCGGCGGCCTGATCGGGGGCGAAGATCGGCCCGCCTCAGGGGATCGCGGGCGCACTGGCACCGGCATGCCGTTCGCGGAGCTCCCGCTTCAGCACCTTGCCGGTCGCGTTGCGCGGTAATGCGTCCGTGAAGGCGATCGTTTGCGGAACCTTGAATTTCGCCAGCCGTGCCAGACAATGAGAAACCACCTCGCCGGCATCCAGGGACGCGCCCGGCTTGAGCACGAGTACCGCCTTGCCCACCTCGCCCCAGCGCGCATCGGGCACGCCGATCACCGCCGCCTCCGCCACCTGCGGAAGCTGGTAGAGGACGTTCTCCACCTCGGCGGGATAGACATTCTCGCCGCCGGATATGTACATGTCCTTCCAGCGATCGACGATGTAGATGAAACCCTCGCCATCGAGGCGCGCCGCATCCCCCGTCCGCAACCAGCCGTCATGGAACGACTGCGCGGTCGCATCCGGCCGGTTCCAGTAACCCGGCGTGATATTGGGGCCGCGCGTCCAGAGTTCGCCGATTTCGCCCGCACCGACATCGCGCCCGGTCTCGTCCACGATGCGCACTTCGGTATGCAGAAGCGGCTTGCCGGCCGATCCGACCTTGCGGATGGCATCGGCCGCATCGAGCATGGTCACGGCCGGGCTGGTCTCGGTCATGCCATAGCCCTGTACCAGCGGCACGCCCTTCGCCGCCCAGGTCTCGAGAATCGCCAGGGCACAGGGCGCGCCGCCGACACCGGCCATGGCGATCCGGGACAAATCCGCTTTCGCGAAATCGGAATGCTGCATCATGAACTGATAGGGCGCCGGCACGGCGAAGAAATGCGTGATGCCGAGCGCGGGATCGGAGAGGTGCTTCAGCGCCGGCCCAGGCTCGAAAGCGCGCATCAGCAGGAGCGTGCCGCCCGCATGCAGGACCGGATTGGCGTAACAGTTCAGCCCGCCGGTATGGAAAAGCGGCAGCACCACGAGCTGCACCGTCGCCGGGGTGATCATGGCCGGTATGCCAAGATTGACCGCGTTCCAGAAGGTCATGCCATGGGTGATGATCGCGCCCTTCGGATGGCCGGTGGTGCCGGACGTATACATGATGGTGCTGACATCCTCGTGTGTCAGCCGCTCGACGAACGGCGCGCTGCGGCACTCCTCCAGCGCTTGTTCGTAGGATCCGGCCGTTCCATCGTCGGCGATCTCCAGCAGCCGCGCGACCGTGCCAAGGCGATGCAGCGCCTCCGCGCTGTCGCGAAAATGGCGTGAATGAATGAGCAGACCCGGCGCCGCGTCGCCCAGAATGAACTCGAGTTCCGGGAGGGCGAGGCGCCAGTTGAGCGGCAGCATGACCGCCCCAATACGACCGCAGGCGAACTGCAGATCGAAATACTCGACACCATTCTGCGCGAACAGCGCCACCCGGTCGCCGCGCCCGATGCCGATGCCTTGAAGCCAGGCCGCCAGCCGCGTCGCGCGCCGGTCCAGCGCGGCATAGGTGAAGTTTCGCCCCGTATCCAGTTCCAGCACCGCCCGATGATCGGGCCGTCGCGCCGCGTGATGGGAGATCCAGTCGTAATAAGGTATTGCGCGCGTCATGCCTCCTCCCTCCCGCTGTCCGCCAGGGAATTGGACACGAGAGATGCGATCGCTGCAATATTGCACTCCCGGACAGGCAGGACGACGGAAGAACAAACATGGAAACGAAGAACTGGCGCGAACGGGCGGCAAGCCAGTTCGATTGCGACAAGAATCCCGTGCGCAGTCGCGATGGCATGGTCGTGACCAATCACCCCCTTGCCTCCGCCGCCGGGATGGAAATGCTGGCAGCCGGCGGCAATGCCATCGACGCGGCGGTCGCCGCGCTGTTCGCGCTGAGCGTCGTCGAACCGATGATGGTCGGTATCCTCGGCGGAGGCATGGCGCATATGCGTCTCGCCGATGGCCGCCATACAATACTCGATGGGCTGAGCACGGCGCCGCTCGCCAGCCGGGCGGACGTCTTTCGTCCGGTTTCCGACCGGATGCCCGATTACATGGAAGTGGCCGGCCGGGAGAATGCAATCGGCCCGAAGGCCATGGCCGCGCCCGGGAACCTGTTGGGCTGGTGCCAGACGCTGGCACGGTACGGTACTCTCTCGCTCGACGACGTGCTGCAGCCCGCATTGCGGCATGCCGCGCGCGGCTTTATCGTCACGCCGTATCTCTCCGAATGCATCGCGGAGGCCGCCGCCGATCTCGCACGGGACCCGGAGATCGCCCGACGCTTCCTGAAAGACGGGCGGGCGCTGCCGGCGGGCAGCCGGCTGGTTCAGGCCGACTATGCCGAGACCCTACGCCAGATCGCCGCCGAGGGGCCGGACACGCTTCATGGCGGTGCGCTCGGGCGGGAACTGGTGCAATACATGGCGCGCCGCGATGGTCTGCTCGTTATGGACGATCTGGTCTCCTACCGGACCATCGACCGCTTGCCGGTGCGCGGCAGCTATCGCGGTCTGGAGATCGTCGGCCCGCCGCCACCCTCCTCCGGCGGCGTCCATGTCATCCAGATGCTGAATATCCTCGAAGGCTACGAGCTGAAGGCAATGGGCTTCGGCTCGGCGGACGTCCTGCATCTCATCGCCGAATCGCTCAAGATCGCCTTCGCCGACCGCAAGTCGGCGACAGCCGATCCGGCCTTCGTCCAAGTGCCTGTGGAACGGCTGATCGACAAGGGCTATGCGGCCGGGCGGCGTGCCCGCATCCAACTTCGGCACGCCCAGGACTGGGACGCCGGCGTCGTGCCCGGAGATTCCCCGAACACGACCCATCTTACTGTCGCCGACCGTTCGGGAAACATCGTCACCAGCACTCAGACCATCAACAGCCTGTTCGGTGCCCGCATCATGGTGCCGGGAACCGGTCTGATCCCCAACAACTACATGTATCTCTTCGATCCCCATCCCGGAAATACGCTCTCCATCGCACCGGGCAAGCGGATCACCACCTCGCAGTCGCCGATCATCGTCCTCGACGGCGGCCGGCCCGTCTGCGCCCTCGGACTTCCCGGTGGCCTGCGCATTTTCGGCTCGGTGCTGCAGACGCTGGTCAATCTGATCGACCATGGAATGACGCTTCAGGAAGCGGTCGAGGCGCCGCGCCTCTGGACCCAGGGCCAACAGGTCGAGATCGAAGCCGGATTCTCCGGCGCGGCGCGGACGGAACTGGAAAGACGCGGCCATCGGTTGCAGATCATGGCCCATGTCGCCGGCGGCATGAACGCCATCGCGTTCGACGCGGATGGCTGGATGACCGGCGCGGCCTGCTGGCGGGCGGATGGAACACCGATGGGCATGGGTGGCGGGCATGCGCGCGGCAATGTCCGGTTCTGGCCAGATCAGGCGCCGGCCGACGTGGTGCGGGCGACAGGTCAGAAGTAGCTGGCGAAGCCCAGCTTCTGCGGCAGCCAGAGCACGAGGCCCGGAAAGAGAATCAAGGTCGCAAGCCGCAGGATATCGGCGATGATGAAGGGTACGACGCCCCGGAATATCGTGGCGAGCGGCAATTCGCGCGCCATGCCATGCAGCACGAACACATTGAGACCGATGGGCGGCGTGATCATTCCGGTTTCGATGAGGACGATCATGATCAGCCCCCACCAGACCGGATCATATCCAAGGCCGATGACCAGAGGATAGACGAACGGCAGGGTGATCACCATCCCGGCCGTGGTATCGAACACGCTGCCGATGACGATGAACATCAATGCGAGTATGGCGATCACCAGCAGCCCGGGCAGTTCCTGCGCCTGAATCCAGGCAACGAGCTGTCCGGGCGCGCCTGAGATCGTCACGAAATAAGACATCGTGGACGCGCCGATGATGATCACGAAGAGCATCGCCGTAGTGCCCGCCGTATCGCTGAGCACTTCGGTCAGGGAAGCCCGCGCCACGTGGCCGCCGATCAGGTAGAAGAGGAAGGCGACGCCGGCACCGACCGCCGCCGCCTCGGTCACCGTGAAGATGCCGCCATAGATGCCCCCGCTTACCAGGGCGGCTAGGGTGACGACCCGCCATCCCTTGCGCGTCGCCTGCCGGCGCTCGGCCCATCCGGAACGCGGCAGGATCGGCGCCGATTGCGGATAGATGCGGACATAGACGGCAATGGCGATCATGTAGTAGGCCACCGCGATCACGCCAGGAACGACCGCCGCGGCGAACATGGTGAGGACCGACTGCTCCGTCAGGACCGCGTAGAGCACCATGAGGATCGAAGGGGGGATGAGCATACCCAGCGAGCCGCCGCCGGCAATCGATCCGGCCGCAAGCTTCGGGCTGTAGCCGCGGGCCAGCATCTCCGGCAGTGCCACCCGGGTCATCGTCGCCGCCGTGGCGATGGAGGAGCCGCTCACCGCGCCGAACCCCGCACAGGCGCCGATCGTCGCCAGCGCCAGGCCGCCGCGCATATGTCCGAGCAGGGCCTGGGCCAGCCGATAAAGATCACCCGACATGCCGGCGGCTGTGGCGAATCCGCCCATGAGCAGGAACAGCGGAATGACGGCCAGATCGAGACTAGACAGGTTGCTCGCCGCTTCGGTCTTCAGAATTGAGAAGGCGCGCACCATGTCGCCTTCCATGAGTCCGTAACAGATCAGTCCCGTTGCAGCCATCGCGACGCCGACCGGGACATGCAGCGCGATCAGCACGAACATCCCAAGCAGGCCGAAGACGACGATCAGGACCGGATCCATGGATGATGCTCGCCCCCGCCGTTACAGGACATGACCGCCGCCATCTCCGGGCGGCTCGCGCCCGGTCGCCCAGGCAATCAGATGACAGAGGAAAACGAGGCCCTGCATGGCCGCCGCGAGAGCAGCAAAGGCCATCGTCGCATACCATGCCGGCTGAATCCCGATCTGCAGGATGAATGTCGTCCTGTTGCCAAGGTCTCCGGCATAGATCCCGAGCTGCCAGGCGAGGGCGAGCGCGAAGGCCAACGTCACCAGATGGCCGAAAGTCTCCAGCATGCCATGACCGCGGCGGCCCAATGCGCGCCCGACGAAACGCACGGTGATGTTGGTATTGAGCGCGAAGCCCGCCGGAAAACAGGCAATCACCGCCACGAGGATCGCGAGTGCCGTCAGGTCTTCCAGACCATGCACGGGACTGTCCAGCAACCAGCGCAAGGTGACGTCCACCGTGACAACGAGCGAGACGAGGAGCAGGACGCAGACCGCCACCCAGGACAGCCTGCGGCTTACCCCGACCGCCGTCCGGTGCAGCCGGAAAAGCGCCTCGATCATGCGCGGAAGGGTGCGACTGCGTCGGCCGTCCCCTGGATCAGCTCCCGCCGCGCAGCTTCTTCAGCTCTTCCTGCAGCGCGGCGAACAGTTTTTCGCCGTTCGGATGACTGGCCTTCCACTTGTCGACGATCGGCAGGAGCGCCTTCTCCCAGCGCGCGCGATCTTCCGGCGTCAGCTCGACGACCGTATTACGGCCTGTACCCTTTGCATCCTTGAGCGCGATTCCACCCATCGTGTCGTAATTCTCCGCCATCCGCTCGGCGATCCAAACGCCAGACACCTTGTCGATGGCGGCCTTGATGTCCGCTGGAAGCGATTCGTACTTCTGCTTGTTCATGCCGACCATGAGCGGGGTGAAGCCCTGGGGCACGTTGATGTGATAGCTGGTCGCCGGGGTCACGCGGAAGGTGTTCATGGATTCCCAGCCGAGCAGCGTCCCTTCGATCAGGCCGCGGCTCAGCGATTCGGCTGCCTGCGTCACCGCAATGCCGCCGACGGGCGTCGCCCCCAGCGCCTCGACGATTTCCGACTGGATCGAAGTGGCGACCCGGATCTTGCGCCCTTTGAGGTCATCCAGGGTCCGATAGGGGAAGTTGATGTGGGTCGTGTAGGCGGAAGTCGTGGCGAGCCCGAGCACCTTGACCTTGTCATAGCCACGCAGCAGGCCCCGTTCGTAGAGCCGCTGATGGATGACGGACGCCTCGCGCGTGGTGGAAAGCACGAGCGGCAGTTCGAGCAGGGAATTGTCCGGGAATTCGCCAGGCGTATAACTCTGCACGATGAAGGATATGTCGGTGACGCCATCCATCAGAAGCTGGAGCTGCTGCGCCGGATTGCGGCCAAGCGAGCCGCCGGGAAAAATCTGGACCTCGACGCGTCCCTGCGTCTCTTCCTTGATCCGTTCGGCCATGGGCACGAACAGATTGTTATGCGTCATGGACTGCGTAGGCAAAAAATGGCCGAGCTTGAGGCGAATCTTCTCCTGTGCCTCGGCAACGCCGGCAAGTCCGACGGCCAGCGTCATGGCGACGCAAGTGGTTCGCAGCATCGTGAATCCTCCCCTGTGCCGGGCCGGCGTGCTTCTTGCCGTCACGCTTCAGCCGCCCCTTATGGGGATCAGATTACACACCGGACGGCAAGTCACCAACCAGTAATCGCAAGGGCATTCAGGCAAGATTGCTCGGCGACGGCGATGCCTCGCGGCCCTGTGCGGATACAGCAAGGGAATGCCGGAGTTCGACAATCTCCCGCCGCAGCGCGCCGACCTCTGCCGCCAGGCCGACGATGTCGTCGTGCGCGGCCTTCCTGTCGGCGCCGATCGCCTCTTTCATTTCCGCATCATGCAGTCTCTGCATCGAGTTCACGATCACGGCCACCACCAGGTTCAGAACGGCGAATGTGGTGACGAGTATGAACGGAACGAAGAAGGCCCAGGCCCATGGGGCTTCGACCATCACCGGCCGCACGATTCCCATGGACCAGCTTTCCAGGGTCATGATCTGGAACAGCGAATACATGGATGCGCCGAGAGAGCCGAACCAGTCAGGAAAAGCCTGTCCGAACAGCTTGGTGGCCAGGACCGCGCCCACATAGAAAATCAGCGCCATGACCGCAGCGATCGAGCCCATGCCCGGCAGCGCGCCGAGCAGGGCGCTGACCACGGCACGCATTTCCGGCACCACCGAGAGAAGCCGCAGGACGCGCAGCACGCGCAGGGCACGCAGCACACTGAACGGACCAGCCGCCGGCACCAGCGAGATGGCGACGATGGCGAAATCGAATACGTTCCAGCCGAAACGGAAAAATCCAAGGCGATAGACCCAGAGCTTGAGACACAGCTCCAGCACGAAAATGCCGAGGATCGTCCGGTCCATCGCCGTCAGCACAGGGCCGGCCGCGGCCATGGCGGCAGGCCAGGTCTCGAGACCGAGGGTTACGGCATTGACCAGAATGACCAGGGTGACGAAGCGCTGCAATCCGGCCGACTCGACCAGCGCGCGCAGCCGCCCGGGCCGCGCGTGCAAGCCGGCCTCGCCCCCTGGCGCCGCATCATTTGGCATCGATGTCATGTGAAAATTCAGCTCCCGGCAGGAGACGCCGCGCCATTAGGTAGAGGGGCGCCTGCAGCGGTGCAAGGGTAACCTGCGGGATTCCGGCGCAAAAGTCGCTGTCGTCAGGCGGCGGCGCTCGCCGTCGCGATGCGCGCCGTCGGCCGGTCGTTCATGAAGAGCTGCACCGCGCCGGCCAGCAGTCCGACCAGCACCGCCAGTTGCCAGGCGAGGTCGTAGGAACCCAGCAGGTCGTAGATCAGTCCGCCGCCCCAGGCGCCGAGGAACGAACCGACCTGATGGCTCATGAAGGCGACGCCGGTCAGGGTGGCAAGGAAGCGGATGCCAAAGATCTGCGCCACGAGCCCGTTGACCAGCGGCACGACGCCGAGCCAGAGCAGACCCATGGCGGCCGCGAAGAGCAGCGTCGAGAACTGGCTGACCGGCAGGATGAAGTAGGCCGCGATCATGACCGACCGCAGGATGTAGATCGACCCCAGAAGTACGCGCTTGGGATAGCGGTCGCCCAGCCAGCCACAGAGCCAGGAACCGAGCACGTTGAACGCGCCGATGACCGCGAGCGCCTGCGCGCCCACCATGGGATCGACGCCGCAGATGGCCAGATAGGTCGGCAGATGGGTGGTGAGAAAGACGAGCTGGAGCCCGCAGACGAAGAAGGCGGCCGCCATGACCACGTATCCGTTGTGCCGCCGCGCTTCGTCCAGGGCGCCAAGAAGCGTCTGGTCGCCGGCGCCAGCCATGGTGCCGGGAACCCGATCAGCCCGGCCGCCCATCAAGGCGGCCGGCAGCATGGCCGCCACCAGCGCGAGGAAGACCAGCATGCCGATCCGCCAGCCATCGCTGGCGATCACCGTCTGTGCCAGCGGCGCGGCGATGAAGGTTCCGACCGAACCGGCGGCCGATATGAGGCCGAAGGCAAGGCTGCGGCGCTCCGCCCGGACCACCCGCGCCGCCATCTTCGCGGCGACACCCGAGGTGGTGCAGGAGAGCGCGACGCCGATCAGCAGCCCCGATCCCACCATGACTGCGAGCGCGTTGGTCGCCATCGCCGTTACCAGGATGCCGAGCCCGTAAAGAACGCCGCCAGCCAGGGCCATCCAGCGCGTCCCATAGCGGTCGACCAGGGCACCGGCGAAAGGCTGGGTCAGGCCCCACAGGATATTCTGGATGGCAAGGGCAAAGGCGAAATCCGCTGCCGAGATGCCGATGTCCCGCGTCACCGGCAGCATGAACAGGCCAAGGCTCTGGCGCATCCCCATGGCGAGGGAGAGCATGATCGCCGCGCCGCTCAGGATCGACAGGCTCTGCGCCCGGCTGAGGGAGGGATCGTGAAAAGGTCCGTCATATGGCTTGCTCATGCGGGGGAGCAGGCCACGGAGAGCCCGCTTAGGTCAACTGCGCGGGCTGCATCCGACCATGCTCGAAACGCAGATCGGCGGTTGCCGGAGCCGCGCGCGAATCGCTTGCAAGTCGCCCCGCTGCTTCGGCTATCTTGGCGAGGACGAGGGGAGGATGCCTTGACCGATCCCGCACTGCCGCCGCCCATATCCGGCCCTTCCGCCTGGTACGGGCCCGACATGGCGCGAGACCCAGGCTGGATCGTGCTGCTTTCCGCTGCGGAACTGCAGGAGATCGAAGCCGCGGTCCGCCCCTTCGAGCGGGAGAATTGCGAAATCGCGCGCATCCGCCGGGAGGACTTCTCCCTGCCGACGCTCGGACCGAAACTGGCCCGCCTGCTGGACGAGGTGCTGGAGGGGCGCGGCTTCGTGCTGCTGCGCGGACTGCCGGTCGGTGCGATGTCCCTGCGCGCGGCGGCGATTGCGTTCTATGGCATCGGCAGCCATCTCGGCAGCGCCCGTTCGCAGAATGCCAAGGGGCACGTTCTCGGTCATGTGCGCGATCTTGGCCTCAGGTCCGACGATCCGCGGGTACGCATCTACCAGACACGGGAGCGCCAGACCTTCCACACCGATTCCTGCGACGTGGTCGGGCTGCTCTGCCTGCGGCCGGCCAAGGCCGGCGGCCTCTCGGCCCTGGTCAGCTCCGTGACCATCTTCAATGAGATGCGCCGCAGCCGCCCCGATCTCCTGCGCCTGCTCTTCCGGCCCATCGCGACCGACCGCCGCGGCGAGGTGGCGCCAGGCCAGAAGCCTTATTTCGAGATACCGGTGTTCAACTGGCACGAAGGCCGTCTGTCCGCCATCTATCAGCGGCAATACATCAATTCCGCCGAGCGGTTTCCCGAAGTACCCAAGATTGCCCCGGAACTGAAGGAAGCGCTCGATCTCTTCGACCGGCTGGCCGACGACCCGCGCCTCAATTTCACCATGGCACTCGAACCCGGCGACATGCAGTTCGTTCACAACCATACGATCCTGCATGACCGGACCGCCTTCGAGGATTGGCCGGAGCCGGGCGCCAAGCGCCACCTGCTGCGCCTCTGGCTGGCACCGACCGGAGCGCGCCCCCTGCCCCCGGTCTTCGCCGAGCGCTACGGCAGCCTCAAACCCGGCGATCGGGGCGGCATCATTCTGGCCGACACCCGGCTCCACGCGCCGCTCGAGCCGGTGTGATATCGACCGGCGAACCTGACTGGGAGGACAGACGAAAATGAACGCCAACACGAAAATCGCCCTCGTCACCGGCGCCGGCACAGGGATCGGACGCGCCAGTGCCCTGGCCCTGCTGGAGGCGGGCTACGGGGTCACGCTGGCCGGGCGGCGGCGCGAACCGCTCGAGGAAACGGCCCGGCTGGCCGGCGCGGCGGCCGAGCGCTGCCTCGTCGTGCCGACCGATGCCGGCGATCCGGCCGCGGTCAAGGCACTGTTCGAGGCGCATCGCCGTCGCTTCGGACGGCTCGATGTGCTGTTCAACAATGCCGGCAGCGGCGCACCGCCGGTGCCGATCGAGGATCTGACATTCGAGCAGTGGAAAACGGTGGTCGATGTCAACCTGACGGGCGCCTTCCTCTGCACCCAGGAGGCTGTCCGCATCATGAAGGACCAGTCGCCGCGGGGCGGGCGCATCATCAACAATGGCTCGATCTCGGCCCACGCGCCGCGCCCGAATTCCGCCCCTTACACGGCAACCAAGCACGCGATCACGGGCCTCACGAAATCCACCTCGCTCGACGGCCGCAAGCACGACATCGCCTGCAGCCAGATCGATATCGGCAATGCCGCGACCGACATGACGGCGCGCATGCGCCAGGGCGTGCCGCAGGCCAACGGCGAAATCGCGGTCGAGCCGACGATGGATGTCCGCCACGTGGCGAGCGCGGTGCTCTACATGGCGGGCCTGCCGCTCGACGCCAACGTGCAGTTCATGACCGTCATGGCCACCAAGATGCCCTTTGTCGGACGTGGCTAGCGGGCAGGCGCCTCGCCACCCCATGCGACGAACCAGCCGTACAGGGCGAGGCTTGCGGCGACCGTCGCATTAAGGGATTCGACCCGGCCGCTGGTCGGGATGGAAAGCCGTGTGGCCGGCAATCCCCGGGGCAGGCCCAGGCCCTCCTCGCCGAGAACAAGTCGCAGGTGGCGCGGCCAGCGGAAGTGCCGGAGATCCTCGCCGGTCAGATCCAGCGCATGGAGCGGGACCGCAGCGCCGGCCAGATCTGCCCAGGTGGCGCCGCGGCTGATCGAGAGCCGGAACGGCGCATTGGCGGCAGCGCGCAGGCAGCGCGGATGGAAGGGGTGGGCGGCTTCCTCCAGCAGGATCAGGCGCGCGACGCCGAAGGCGGCCGCGCTGCGCAGCAGGGCGCCGAGATTGACCGGATCGCCAAGCCCCGCCACCAGTTCGAGACCCTGCGGCGGCTGCGTCAGGTCGGCAGCCGGCATGTCCGGAAGGCGGCCGACGAGTAGGGGAAAGCCGGTACCGGAAACATCGAGCCGGTCGAACAACGGACGGGCCAGCCGGTAGGTCTCGATTCCGGGCGGAACGGAAAATCCGCCTTCCTCCACGGCCTCGGGCCTCAGGATGGCTTCGAACCGGTGCGGCCAGTTGGCCAGCGCCTCGGGCACGAGCTTGCGGCCGGCCAGCAGGAAGCGCCCGTGCTTGCGGATGCCCCTGCTCTCGAGCAGCGCCTCCCACCGCCGGAAAGCGGCATTGGCAGGAGACTGGATCAGTTTCGCGACTGACATCGACATCGCCGCGCAGGCTGCATGCTGGCATCCCGCCAGGCAAGGACAAACCTGCCCGCATGGTTGCTCCGGGCGAAGCCTGCTATCCTTTCAGGATGAGCGAAACGCCGACATTTGCCATCGAGGGCGGCTTCTTCGGCCTGAAAATGACCGAAGAGCCGGCGGACATCGTCATCGCCGGCGTGCCGCTCGACATCGCCACGTCGAACCGGCCGGGCGCGCGGTTCGGACCGCGGGCCATCCGGCATGCCAGCCGGATGCTGATCGATGGCAATCACCCGGTGGCGCGGCGGAGCCCCCTCGCCCGCCCGATCGCCGATCTGGGCAACTTCGCCGTGGCGCTCGGCGACATCGAGGCCAGCTTCCGCCTGATCGAGGAGCAGGCCGGCCGCTTCGCCCATCTGGTGACGCTGGGTGGCGACCATGCGATCTCCCTGCCGCTTCTGCGCGCCCTCCGCCGCCGGCATGGGCCGGTCGGCCTCGTTCATTTCGACGCCCATGTCGATACCTGGCCGGACAGCTTCGGGCAGCCGCACGGCCATGGCTCCTGTTTCTACCACGCGATCCGGGAACGGCTGGTCGATCCGCACCGGATGATCCAGATCGCCATCCGCTCGCCGGTGCAGAACGAGGTCATGGGCTGGACGCTGGCCCAGGGGGTCACGGTCGTCAGCGCGCAGGAGGTGCACGAGCAGGGACCGGCCGCCATCGCCGAACGGGCGCGGGCCCTGCTTGGCGCGTCGCCCTGCTACCTCTCCTTCGATATCGACGCCATCGACCCGGCCTTCGCGCCCGGCACCGGCACGCCGGAAATCGGCGGCCTCGCCACCTGGCAGGCGCAGGCGATCCTGCGCGGCCTTCAGGGCCTGTCCTTCGTCGGCATGGACATGGTCGAGGTCGCGCCCGCCTATGACCAGGCGGAGATCACGGCACTTGCCGCCGCCACCTTCGTCTGGGAATACCTGACGCTGCTCGCGCCGTAAAAAATGCCGAGCACGGCCGATTGGCCCTTGCACCGGCCGGACAACTCTATATATCAGCCCTCGAGACGCAATTCGCACGTGCCCCGGCCGAGAGAGCCCGGTCCAGCAACGACGTGACGCGTCCTTTTCGGAGAGCCGGTCGACAGTGGGCCGGTGCCTTGAAGGAAGTGGCTATGTTGGTCGCTCGGCACAGCGCGATGAATCCCTGACAGGCATCGGGCACCGGCCAGAAACCTTCCGTATTCCTCGCCGCTTCGGGCGGCGGGCCGGAGCAGCGCCTCTTCCTGACATCGAACCGGCGACGGCGCGCCACCACTGGCGCGGACGGCGTCCGAAGATCTGAACGTCTTGCGTCGGCGGTCCGGCCCCATCGTGGCCGGCAGCCGAAGGAGGGTGTGGAGATGAACCAGCCGCGTTTCCGTCTCGCCGTCGCCCCGCTTCGCCGTGGCGCGGAGCGCATGCCCGCGCGCAGCCGGCCCAACGTGGAGCAAGTGGTGGCCCAGCTGCGTCCGGAAGAGCCCTTGCACTGCCTGCGGCCCGCGACCTTGCGCGCCAACGCGCGCGCGTTCGTCGACGCCTTCCCCGGCGAGACACTTTACGCAGTGAAGTGCAATCCCGATCCGCGGGTGCTGGCGCTGCTCTGGCAAGGCGGCGTGCGCGCGTTCGACTGCGCTTCGCCGGCGGAGGTGGTTCTGGTGCGCCAACTGCTGCCGGAGGCGGCCATCCATTACATGCATCCGGTCAAGGCACGCGGGGCCATCGCCGAGGCCTGGTCGCGCCATGGCGTGCGCGATTTCGCCTTCGACAGCGAGGCGGAACTCGAGAAGATTCTGGCGGCCACGGCCGGCGGGAGCGATCTTGGCCTGATCCTGCGGCTCGCCTTGCCGAAGGGCGGGGCGGCGCTCGACCTGTCGGGGAAGTTCGGCGCCGAGCCGGCGGAGGCGGCGCACCTGCTGCGCCTGGCCCGCCCGCACGCGGAACGGCTTGGCATCGCCTTCCATGTCGGCTCGCAATGCACCGAGCCGGCGGCCTGGGGGCGCGCCATTCGCCTTGCGGGCGAGGTCATTGCACGGGCGGGCCTGAAGGTCGATATCCTCGATGTCGGTGGCGGCTTTCCCGTGCCCTATCCGGGCAGCGCGGTGCCGGATCTTGCGCGCTTCATGGACGCCATCTCCGGCGAAGCCGCGGCACTGCGCGCGCGTCTCGGCGCGCTTGCGCCCGCACGGCTCTGGGCCGAGCCCGGGCGGGCGCTGGTGGCGGCCGGGATTTCGGTCGTCGTCCAGGTGCAGGCGCGCCGCGGCGGGATGCTGCACATCAATGACGGGATCTACGGTAGTCTTTCCGATGCCGGCGCCCTCAACTGGCGCTTTCCCGCCCGCCTGCTGCGGGCGAGCGAGGCGGCGCCGCAGGATTTCGGGTTCTTCGGGCCGACCTGCGACAGCCTCGACCGGATGAACGGGCCGTTCCGCCTGCCGGGCGACGTGCGGGAGGGCGACTGGATCGAAATCGGCCAGCTTGGCGCCTATGGTGCCACGCTGCGCACGGCCTTCAATGGTTTCGACCGGGCGCGCTTCGTCGAGGTAAGCGACCCGCCGCTCCTCGCCTGAAGGAGGAGCGGCGGGCACGCCATGCTCATCGGCCTGTCGGATCCGGGCCGAGCTGGACCTGCAGCTTGCCGAAATTCTCGCCGCGCAGAAGTCCGATGAACGCGGCCGGAGCCTTGTCCAGGCCCTGCACGATGTCCTCGCGATACCTGATCCGGCCGTCCCTGACCCACCGGCCGAGCTGAGCGAGTGCGGCTTCGTAGCGCAGGGCGAAATCAAAAACGATGAAGCCTTGCATCCTTACGCGCCGGCCGACGAACAAGCCCAGCAACCGTGGGCCCAATTCCGGCGATGCGAGGTTGTACTGGGAGATGGCACCGCACAGCGCGATACGGCCCCAGAAGTTCATGTTGCGGAAGGCCGCGTCGGAAACCGTGCCGCCCACATTGTCGAAATAGACATCGACCCCGTTCGGGCAGGCCGCGCGGACGGCGCGGTCGAGATCGTTTTCCGCCTTGTAGTCGATGCAGGAATCGAAGCCCAGTTCGTCGCGGACGAAGGCGCATTTTCTAGCGCCGCCCGCCACGCCGACGACCCGGCAGCCGGCGATCTTCGCGAGCTGCCCCACGACCTGGCCGACCGCACCGGACGCCGCCGAGACCAGAACCGTCTCGCCCGCCTTGGGCTGGCCTATTTCGAACAGTCCGAAATAGGCGGTGAGCCCCGGCATGCCGAGAACGCCGTTCGCCGTCGAGATGGGCGCGATCGACGGGTCCACCTTGCGCAGCTTCGGGCCGCCGCCGATCGCAAATTCCTGCCAGCCGAGACTGTCCTCCACGATATCGCCGACCTTGAAGTCGGGATGATTGGACTTCACCACCTCGCCTACCGTGCCCCCGGTCATCACTTCGCCAATCCCGACCGAAGGCGCATAGGACTTCACATCGCGCATCCGGCCGCGCATGTAGGGATCGAGCGAGAGATAGATGACCCGCACCAGGACCTCGCGCGGTCCGGGCTCGGGGATCGGCGCTTCCTCGATTCGGAAATCGCTTTCGGCCGGCTCGGCCGCCGGCCGGCTGGCGAGCACGATGCGACGATAGGTTCCGTTCCCCATATAGACACCCCCTGTCCGGTTCAGAACAGACCGTGCCATTGCGGCACCGGCGGGGCAAGTGTCAGGCGAGGCTGCCGAGTGCGGCGAGCACCGCATCGCCCATCTGGCGGGTGCCGACGCGCCGCGAGCCCGACGCGGCAAGGTCGGGCGTCCGCGCGCCGTCCGCCAGCGCCTGGCGCACGGCACGCAGCAGGAGATCCGCCTCGCCCGGCGCCCCGAACGTGTATTGGAGGCACATGGCAAAGCTCAGGACCGCGGCCAGCGGGTTGGCCACGCCCTGGCCGGCGATGTCCGGCGCGCTGCCATGCACCGGTTCGTAGAGTGCCGGCAGCCGCCCATCCGCCCGTCTCGCGCCGAGGGAGGCCGAAGGTAGCATGCCGAGCGAACCGCTGATCGAACCGGCGCAGTCCGAAAGGAGGTCGCCGAACATGTTGTCGGTCAGGATCACGTCGAACTGACGCGGCGCACGCACGAGCTGCATGGCACAATTGTCCGCCAGCATGTCGGAGAGTTCGATCCGCGGAAACTCCTCGCGATGGACCCTGTGGACCACCTCGCGCCAGAGCGCCCCGGATTCCATGACATTCGACTTGTCGACAGAGCAGACGCGGCCCTGGCGCGTACCCGCCAGGGTGAAGGCGACCCGTGCAATCCGTTCGATCTCGTCGCTGGAATATGACTGGGTATTCACGCCGCGTTTGCGCCCGTCGGCAAGCGTCTCGATGCCGCGCGGCTCGCCGAAGTAGAGGCCGCTCGTGTTCTCGCGCACCACAACCAGATCGGTGCCGCCCGCCACTTCGTCCTTCAAGGGACAGGACGCCGCCAGTTCCGGCCAGTGGCGGACCGGACGGATATTGGCGTAGAGGTCGAGTTCCTTGCGGATCCGCAACAGGCTGCCCGCGCGCCGCAGGGCATGCGGAATTGCGTCATATTCCGGTCCGCCATTGGCGCCAAAGAGGATCGCGTCGGCTTCGCGCACGCGCTGCAAGGTCGATGCAGGCATCAGCTCGCCACTGTCGCGCCAGGCCGAAACGCCGAATGGCGAGGCGGTCAGCGTGGCCTCGATGCGGCCCTTGCCGATGAACCATTCGGCGACGCGGCAAGCCTCGGCCATCACCTCCGGCCCGATACCATCGCCCGCAAGAACGAGAAGGTCACGTTTCGACATGGAATGCACCGCCGCTCGTCTCAGGTCCGGTAGACCCAGGGTCGCGCCTTGGCGTCGCGCGCCTGGAAGGCGGCAATCTCCGTCTCGCGACGGAGCGTCAGGCCGATCTCGTCCAGGCCCTCAAGAAGGCCCGTCCGCCGCAATGGATCGATCTCGAAGCCATGCACCTTCCCGGAAGGCGCGATCACTTGCTGGGCTTCAAGGTCCACCGTAACCAGTCGCTCGGCCGGGTCGCCGGCCACCTCGTCCGCGATCTCCTGGACCGAAGCTGCGGGAAGCACGACAGGAAGCACGCCGTTCTGGAAACAGTTGTTGAAGAAGATTTCGCCGAAACTCGGTGCGATGACGCAGCGGATACCCAGCCCCATCAGCGCCCATACCGCACCCTCGCGCGAGGAGCCGCAACCGAAATTGACGCCATTGAGCAAGATCTTCGCCCGGCGATAGGGCTCCCTGTTCAGCAGGAAATCCGGGTTCTCCGAACCATCGGGAAGGAAGCGCCATGCCTCGAAGGCATGCTCGCCGAGCCTCGCGCGGTCGGCCTCGATCAGCCGTTCGATGCGGATGATGACGTCGGTATCGACATTCTGGCGCATCAGCGGCGCGGCGATCGCCCTCAGTCGCGTGAACTTCTCCATGGCGCGGCCTTTCAGAATTTCCGCAGATCGACAATGCGCCCGGCGAGCGCCGCGGCGGCCGCCACCGCAGGGCTGGCGAGGTGCGTCCTCGCACCCGGACCCTGCCGGCCCACGAAATTGCGGTTGGAGGTGGAGACCGACCGCTTGCCCGGCGGAACGGTTTCTCCGTTCGCCGCGACGCACATGGAGCAGCCGGGTTCACGCCACTCGAAACCCGCGGACTTGAACACCTGGTCGAGCCCCTCTGCCTCCGCATCGCGCTTCACCTGCCCGGAGCCGGGAACGACCCAGGCGCGCACGCCTTCCGCCACCTTGCGGCCCTTGATCACCGAGGCCGCCGCGCGCAGGTCCGGCAGGCGGGAATTGGTGCAGGATCCGATGAATACCCAGTCGACTTCGGTGCCGGCAATCGGCTGGCCGGGCTGTAGCCCCATATAGTCCAGCGCCTGCGCGATTGCCTTGCGCCGGTCCGGATCACCTTCGCGCGCCGGATCGGGAACGTGGCCATCGACGGCTATCGTGTCTTGCGGGCTGGTGCCCCAGGTGACCTGCGGCGCGAGTGCGGAGATATCCAGAGTAATCTCGTGGTCGAACCGCGCGTCCGCATCGCTCGGCAGTCCGCGCCAATGGGCGAGCGCGAGATCCCAGCTCCGCCCCTTCGGCGCGTAGGGCCGGTCGGCGAGGAACTGAAACGTCGCCTCGTCCGGCGCCACCATGCCCATCTTGGCGCCGAACTCGATCGAGAGATTGCAGACGGTCATCCGCCCTTCGATCCCCATCGCTTCAATCGCCGATCCGGCATATTCGACCGCATGGCCGACGCCGCCCGCGGCCGAGTGGGTAGCGATCAGATGGAGGATCAGGTCCTTTGGCAGGACGCCTTCCTGCATGCGTCCCTCGAAGCAGACCCGCATGCGCTTTGGCCGCCTCTGGACCAGGGTCTGGGTCGCCAGGACATGCAGGAGCTCGCTCGATCCGATGCCGAATGCCAGTGCCCCGACCCCGCCATGGGTGCAGGTGTGGCTGTCGCCGCACACGATGGTGAGGCCGGGCAGGCTGATCCCCTGCTCCGGACCGATGACATGCACGATACCCTGACCGGGCTCGCCGAGATCGAACAGGCGGATGCCGGCCTCCGCCGCACCGGCTCGCAGTCCGCGCAGAAGCCGGCCACCGGTGGGGTTGGTATCCTCGGTCCGCCCCGGCGCGCTCGACACGGCATGATCGGGCGTCGCGAAGGTAAGTTCCGGGTTGCGCACCCGATGGCCGCGCCGCTTGAGTTCGGCGAGGCCGACCGGGCCGCCGAGATCGTGCATCAGGTGCCGGTCGATATGCAGGAGCACCGTGTCGCCGCCGAGCCGTGCGACGACATGCGGCTCCCACACCTTGTCGAACAGCGTCTTGCCAGCCATGGCGATCCCCTTCCCGCTCCTCGTCTCAGCCGCCGAGGCCCCAGCGCTTCTCGAATTCCCAGACCTCGGGGAAGCCCATCAGCTCATGCATGGTCTGTGCTCCGTTTCCGCCGTAGGTGGGCACTTCCATGCCGATGCTGCTGCCGGTGTCCTTGAGGTAGGTATAGGCGCGACGCATCGCCTCCGCCGCGACGCTGAAGCCAAGGCCGGGATAGATGGCGATGTTGAAGCCCATCGCCTTCAGCTCGCTCGCCGCGACCACCGGGGTACGCCCTCCAGGCACCATGTTGGCGAGCTTGGGGGCGGCGATGGCCTTTCCAACCTTGCGGATTTCCTCGACGCTCTCCGGCGACTCGACGAAAGCGATGTCTGCGCCGGCCTCGACATAGGCGGCCGCCCGCTCGATCGCCTCGTCGATGCCAAGCGCGGTCCGCGCATCGGTGCGGGCAATGATCAGCGTGTCGCGGCTGCGCCGCGCATCCACGGCAACCTGGATCTTCTGCACCATCTCTTCCTTCGGAACCACGCGCCGGCCGGGCGTGTGGCCGCACTTCTTCGGCATCTCCTGGTCTTCGATCTGGATGCCTTGCACGCCTGCCGCCTCGTAACCGCGAACGGTATGGCGAACGTTCAGCAATCCGCCATAGCCCGTGTCCGCGTCGGCGATCAGCGGCGTCTCGGTCCCCTCGGCTATGGTGCGCGCCCGGTTCAGCATGTCGGTGAAGGTCGCCAGGCCAGCGTCGGGCAGACCGAGATAGGACGCCGTCACGCCGTATCCCGTCATGTAAAGCGCGTTGAACCCCATGCGGTCCGCAATCCGGGCGGAGATCATGTCGAAAACCCCCGGAGCCACCACAAAGGTTCCCGCTTCAATGATCTCGCGCAGCTTCTTCCTGCCGTTGCTGGCCATTTCCCGATCCTTCCTTCTGTCGCTATTGTCGGTTTCCAGGCTGATCGCCTGAATTCATGCCGCCTCACCCGCGCGTCGCCAGATCTCCGGGTCCTCCGACATGCGGCGGAACTCCGCGGCGCGGTCGAGATAGTGGCAGGCAGCGCTATGCCCCGGCGCGACCTCGACCAGCGGCGGGTCGACATCGCTGCAATGAGGCGTGGCGAATGGGCAGCGCGGCGCGAAGCGGCATCCCCTGGGCGGATCGACGAGGCTTGGCGGCGCGCCCGGAATCGAGATCAGTTCCCGCTCGCGGTCATCGAGATCGGGGAAAGCGTTGCACAGGCCGAGCGTGTAGGGATGATGCGGCGTGCGGAAAACCTCCTTGCCCCCATACTCCACCACGCGGCCGGCATACATGACGGCGATCTTGTCGCAATTCTCCGCCACCACCGCCATGTCGTGAGTGATGAGAAGCATGGTCTTTTGGAGCTGTTCCTGGATCGCCTTGATGCGCTGCAGGATCTGGTCCTGCACGATCACGTCAAGGCCGGTCGTGGGTTCGTCGGCCACCACCAGCGTCGGGTCGAGCACCATCGCCATGGCGATCATCGCCCGCTGGCGCATGCCGCCGGAAAACTGATGCGGATAGTCCGACAGCCGCTGGCGCTCCAGCCCGACCATCGCGAACAGTTCCTCGATCCGCTTGCGCCGCTCCGCCGCGGGCCAGCTCACATGCGCGACGATGGCCTCCTCGATCTGCTGCTCGACGGTATAAACGGGATCGAAGCCGTTCATGGCGCTCTGTGGGACGAGCGCAATGTCGCGCCAGCGCATCTGCCGGAACTCGGCCGGCGGGAGGCGGACGATGTCACGGCCCTGGAAGCGAATCTCGCCCGCGGCCACCCTGCCGTTGGGGGGCAGGATGCCGAGAACTGCCTTCGCAATGGTCGATTTTCCGCAGCCCGACTCCCCGACCAGGCCGAGATACTCGCCCGCCTCGATGCTGAACGAGACGCCATCCACCGCGCGTGCCTCGCCCGCTCCCGTGCCATAACGGATGTGCAGGTCGACGACTTCGAGCACGCTCGCCATTCTCAAATGCTCCTCAGACGGGGATTGAGTAGCTCCTCGTAAGCGCGCGTGATCATGAAGACCGACAGGACGAAGGCCGACAGTGCGAGACCGGGCGGCAGCACCCACCACCAAGCGGTCCGCATGGCGCCCGCCTGGAATGCGGCGTTCAGCATGATGCCCCAGCTCTGCACGTGCGGATCGCCGAAGCCGAGGAACGACAGCGCCGCTTCCAGCATGACGCCGGTCTGCACGCCGATCGCGACATAGAGGAAGCTGAGCGGCAGCACGTTCGGCGCGATGTGCAGGAACAGGATCTTCATGTGTCCCGCGCCCGCCGCCTTGGCCGCCCAGACGAACGGGCGCGTCTTGAGCGACAGGACTTGCGAGCGGATGACGCGCGCCGTGGTGCGCCAGAGGAAGAAGATCACCAGAAGAATGACGAGCCCGAGGCTCGGCTGAGCTATGGAAATCACCACCATGGCGAAGGGCAGGAAGGGAATGCCGAACGCCACGTCAGTGGCGCGCATCAGCACTTCGTCGATCCAGCCGCCGAAATAGCCGGAGAACAGGCCGATCAACGTGCCGAGAAGGACGCTGCCGAGCGCCGAGAGCAGGCCCACCATCAGCGCCACACGCGAGCCCCAGACAAGCTGGCTGAACACGTCCATGCCCTGGTTCGTGGTGCCGAACAGGTTGTTCGTCGTGGGCGCGGAGAGGCGGATTACTGCCCGCTCGGCGGTGTAGGTCACCTCGAAAGGACCATAGGGCGCGATCAGTGGCGCGAACACGGCGACGAAGATGAACACGGTCATGAGCGCCAGCCCGACCATCGCCGAAGGATAGCGCAGCAGCACCTTCAGGTTGGCCAGGTTGCGCAGGACGGCCTCGCCAAGCCGGGCAAGCGGTCCGCGACGGCGTATGCGGCTCAGGTCGGTTCTTACGGCCCGGATGTCGGTCATGGGCGGCTCACTCGTAGGTGACCCGCGGATCGATCACGCCATAAAGCAGATCCGCGATGAAGTTGAGGGCAAGCGTGACCAGGGCCATGACGTAGAGCGCCGCCTGTGCAACCGGATAGTCGAGGTCGTTGAGCGCCTGCACCAGTTCGCGGCCGATGCCCGGCCAGGCGAAGATGATCTCCAGCAGGACCTGCCCCTGGAACAGCAGGCCGGTCATCACGGCGATGTAGGTAACTAGCGGCAAGAGGGCATTCCGCGTGGCATGGGTGACGATCTGGCGTTCCGGCAGGCCCTTGGCGCGCAGGATGTCCAGGAAGTCGCTGCCTTTGACCTCGAGCATCGAGGAGCGGAGCAGCAGGATGGGGCCGGTGATCTCGCGACTGACCAGGACGAGCCCCGGCAGAATCAGATGCACCCAGTAGTCCCGCGCCACGATCATCTCCCAGAAGCCGTCCGGCCCGCCGAGAGACACCATGCCTCCCGGCGGCAGCCACCGAAGCTGGTAGGAGAAGACCATGAGCACCAGGATACCGACGAAGAATGACGGCGCCGAATGCAGGAAGAGCGAGGTGGCGACGGTGCTCTGCTCGAACTTGCTACCCCGCCGCCAGCCTGCGATGGCGCCGATGATGGTGCCAAGCACGATGCTGATGACCAGCGCCGGCACGATCATCAGGGCGGTGTTCTTCACCTTGTCCGCCATGATCTCGCTCACCGGCGCGATCTGGAAGAAGGACTGCCCGAAATCGAACAATGCCATGTTGCGGATGTAACGGAGATACTGCAGCCAGATCGGATCGTTGAGGCCCCACAGATCCTTCTGCCGCTCGATCATGTCGGGCGAGAAGTTGCTGTCGATGAAGATCGACGTCGGATCGCCCGGCAGGAGCTGGAACAGCCCGAACATGATCGTGAGGATGCACCAGATCACGAAAACAAGCAGCATGAGCCGCCTGATGACGTATCGCCTGAAACCCTGCATTCATCGCTCCCCCGGGCTGCGGGCGCCGGCCATGTCGGCCATGACCGGCGCCGGTTGCCCTCAAGCCAGCATCTTCAGGCCACCCCAGGTGTAGCCTTCCTTGCAGACCTTGACGATCCGCTGCCGGAACTTGGAATCGTCCGGCGAAGGATAGACAAGGCGCCCGTCGGAAGCCCAGGAATAGCCGGCCTCCTTCAGGATCTCGCGCGCGAGCTTCAGGTCGAACTTGGGGATGGGCGGCAGGTTGGGATTGTACCAGGGGCTGCCTTCGACGAGGAATGTGTTCGCCAGCGGCACGCGCCCCGCGCCCTCCCAGGGGACCTTCACCAGGAACTCGCGGTCGGTCGCATGATGCCATGCGCGGCGGAACTCGTAATCGCGCCAGGGCATCCAGGAGATGCGCACCACACCGTGGTACCAGTTGATGTCCTCCGTCCGCTCGATCTTGACGTGCTTCGCCCGCTCGAGCTGCTTCGCCTGGCTCGGCGTCAGGAAGATCGAGCTGTTCTCGATGAAGTCGAGTTCCTGCGACTCCATGCGGCCGAGCAGCCCGTCCAGGGTGGGCGTCACCACGACCCAGAGCTCGTCGATGTTCGGCGCGGCAAAATGCTTCTTGTTGGCGATGAGCTGCAGTTCCGTGTCCTTGCGGTGACGGCCGAAACGGAAGGGGCCGCTGCCGATCGGCTGTTCGATGCGCAGCCGCCTGGGATCGTCGCCCACGTTCTGTTCCGCCATGATGTTCTGCCAGATGTGCCTCGGCAGGATCACGTTGAGCTGCAGGAAGTAGGTCTCGAACTGGCCGTATGGCTCCTTGAAGCGCACGCGAACCACGCCCTTCGATTCGTCGACGATCTCGTTGCTCTCCAGGAAGCGGTTGGCGGTCCAGAAGATGCCGCGCTCGTACTTGCGCAGGAAGTCGAGGCTGAACTGGAGATCGTGGACGGTAACCGGCTTGCCGTCATGGAACTCCATGCCGCCGCGCAGCTTCATGTCCCAGGTGCGCTCGTCGACACGCTGCCAGGACTCGATGGCCCAGGGAATGACCTTCAGATTCTCGTCGAAATAGGCGAAGCGGTCGTAGATCATGCGCCCGACTGAGCGCATGTTGTTGCTCGCCGCGATGATGTTCGTGGTCTCGAGCAGCGCACTCATGCCGACCCGGGCCGACTTCTTGCCGGTCTTGGACTTCATGCGGGTATAGGTGTGGAACAGGTTGAAGGAAGCGAGACCGAAGCCGCGCCCCTTGACCACGCCTTCCCAGTCGGCGGCGTTGTAGGCCTCAATGATGGAGGGACCCCAGCCGAGCTGGTTGATATAGAGGTCCTCGGCCAGCACCTTCTGGGCGTCCTTTACGATCTTCAGGCGCTTCTCGTGATCGCTTTCCTTGGTCTGCGCCTCGATCAGCGCGTCATACTGCTCGTTCACCCACTCGCCGTAATTGCGGCGGTCCGGTCCGTAGGCACGGGAGACCAGCCACTCCGCCGGATCGACGCGCTCCGGCCGCAGGATGGACGGATGCACCTCGATATCGCCGTGATGATGCTTGTTGATGGTCTCGAGCCAGCGCGCCGGCGACATCTGCTGGATGTTGTACTTGATGCCGATCTGTTCGCCATCGGTGGCGAACTTGCGAAACGCGTCGAGAATGTCCGGCTGGTTGGTCGGAATGATCACGCCGATCTCGGGCACCTTCTCGCCCGCCTTCGGCCAGGTCAGCCGCGTCGCGGTTTCCTTGACCCAGACCGGATCCTTGAAGTAGTAGCCGGATATCTCGTTATAGAGCCTGTTGTATTTCGGGTTCTCCAGTTCGATCGTCGGATCCTGCGCGAAGGCAGGAAACGATCCTAGGCCTGACATGGCGGCGCCGCCGCCAGTGGCCGCCATCAGCATCAGAAGCGTGCGGCGGTCGATGGTACGGCCGGGGCCGTCGGTGTCGTGGGTCATGTCAACTCCTCCCTTGTGGCTGCTGTACCGGACCGGCCGTTATTCGGCCGCGTCCTGCTTCCTGTTGCCGGCATGGCCGACGCGCGGGTCGTACACCCCGATCGAGTTCTCGTACTTCGCCAGCGTCTCCTTCGGCAGGTACTTCTGCTCCAGCTCCATGACCTTCGGGAATCCGGTCAGATCGAAGATGCCGAAGCCGCCGAGCGGGTGCTCTTTGTGACGGGCCGCGAACTCGTTGTAGACGTCATCGCCGCGGCGCGCGTACTCCTTCAGGAAATCGTACATGGCAATGGCGCCAATCTTGGCGATATGGACGCCGGCGGTGCACATGCCATAGGCCTTCATTTCCTCGGTGGTGATCGGGGGATCGATGGCATAGGGCGTGATCTTGAGCAGCGCATCGGGGAATGCCTCGCGCACGATACGGATTTCCTCTCGCGACTGCAGCGCCTCGACGTAAAGGACGTCGACACCCGCCTCGAGATAGGCCTTGCCGCGCCGCAGTACTTCGTCCATGCCACCGCCGACCGCACCGCGTGCGTCGGTTCTGGCCATGATGACGAAGTCCGGATCCAGGCGGTCGCGCACGTCGCAGGCAGCCCGATACTTGCCGACCGCCTCGTCGAGCGGCACGATCTCCTTCCCCTTGACGAAGCCGCAGCGCTTCGGCGCGACCTGGTCTTCGATGAAGAGCGAGGCGGCGCCGGCGCGGATCACCGCATCGACCGTGCGCACCACGTTGATGGCGTTGCCGAAGCCGGTATCGCAGTCGACG
>JAHCJR010000037.1 GCA_026126165.1 Alphaproteobacteria bacterium | reverse complement strand
GCGGCGGCGCTGCTCGCGGGCATCCGCCAGCGCGGACTTGCCTGCCTGCCCTGGACCGACGCAGCGCGGGCCTTTCAGGCGCGCGTGCTCTTTCTCCGCCGCGTCCTTGGCAAGGATTGGCCGGACATTTCGGACATGGTGCTCGGCGCGGAGCTGGAGCAGTGGCTGGCGCCGCATCTGGAAGGGATGACGCGGCTCGATCATCTCGGCCGTCTCGATCTGGCGGCCCTGCTCGCCGCACGGCTGGACTGGCGTCAGCGCCGGGTGCTCGACGAGCTGGCGCCGACCCATCTCGCGGTGCCCAGCGGCTCGCGCATCGCCATCGACTATTCGGCCCCCGAGGGGCCGGTGCTTGCGGTGCGGCTGCAGGAGATGTTCGGCCTGCGCCAGACGCCGCGCGTGGCCGGCGGGCAGGTGGCGTTGCTCCTGCACCTGCTGTCTCCGGCGCACCGGCCGGTGCAGGTGACGCGCGATCTGGCGAGTTTCTGGGCCAGCGGCTATGCGCAGGTAAAAGCCGATCTGCGCGGGCGCTATCCACGCCACCATTGGCCGGACGATCCGCTTTCGGCGGACCCGACCAGCGGGGTGCGCCGGCGCTAGCGGCCCGCGGCGGTCTGGATGTCGAGCGCCTCGTCGAAGCGGGCCGAACGGCCGCGCGCCTCGATCAGTTCAAGAACCAGGTCACCGGGCAGCAGATGGTCGTTCCGGTCGCGCAGGGCAGGGGGCGAACTCGACCGCGCGGCGGCCACGAAATTACGCAGTTCGAGATGGGCGCCATTGTCGAAATGCAGCACCAGATGCGCGCCCTCGCGGGTGATCGCGGCCTCGCGCGGATCGAACTCGATCACCAGTTCCATGCCCGGGGCGATGGTGTGCGAAAGCCGGCTGCCGGGCGGCCCCTTGCCCAGCGCGACGATGCTTGCATTCTCCACGTCGCGGTCGAACAGCCAGCCGCCGATACCGGCAATGGCCAGCCAGAACAGCAGGCAGAAGGCCGCGATGAAGAAGACGCTCCGGCGCAGCGGCCAGGTGCCGCGCATGCCAGAGGTCGGGTCGAGATCCTCCCTGCGAATGCCCATTGCCATTGCCACCCCTCGATCTTCCATCTGGCCGAGTGCCTTCACGGCTTTGCTTCGGCCGGCCCAAGGGCCAGTCGCCAACCACTCAGTCAACAAGCAAGTTTTGCGCCAATCAGGAATAGGCACTTTTACGTATTTCCTTTGGAATCCGCCGAAAGTGCCTGGAGTCGTATCAAATAATACAGACCATTTTTCTGAAGTCGATCGAGGTTAATATTGCAAAATCTGCAACCGCTTATTGCGCTGCACCATTTATATTCATAGCCGTATATGTTTCACCGATAGAGTAATTATAGAAGATTTTATTCATTTCTATCGGCACGCTATTCTCCGAATCTGCAGTTAATATTTCTGTATTAGATACTTCAGCAACTCTTGTGGTCGCCCAGTCGGCGCGTATTCGGCGTCCGGCCGGCCGAATGCCATCGGACCCCGCGCCGCGCCGGGCGAAGTGCAGGAGCGCGGATTCCGTAGCCATACCTACGGGAGCCGTCCGCCTGCGTCAGAAATCCCGACATGTGTAAAGGCATCGAAACATTGTGCCCGATCGGCACGGAGCGGGGGGAGTCTTGTAAAGCTGGCCGACAGGTGGGGCGGCATCTTGCCGCCGGGTGCTGTGACCAAAAAGCAAGTCTTAACCGCCGCCATGCTTTATGCTACTGGAAGGTCCGCCAATGCATGATGACAAGACCACCAAATTATGGTTGTCATACTCGCGGACCGGGGAAGTTCACAGGGCAATCAAACGGCAGGATATCGTATGTTCGGGGGCATCATCAGGACGCGAGTCCTCAAGGCGATCTTGGCAATATTCCTCGCTGGGTCTCTCGCCGCCTGCGCGGCGGACGGCAATATGGGCCGGGAAGACCTTTCCCAGCCCGGTCCGCTGCCCGACTACCTGATCGGTCCGGGCGATGTCCTGCAGATCTTCGTCTGGCGCAACCCGGAACTCTCGACCACCATCCCGGTTCGCCCCGACGGGCGCATCTCGGTGCCGCTGATCGAGGATCTGGAAGCGACGCGCAAGACGCCCACGATGCTGGCGCGAGATATCGAGAACATCCTCAAGCAGTACATCCAGGACCCGGTCGTCACCGTTATCGTCCAGAGCTTCGTCGGGCCCTATCAGCAGCAGGTCCGCGTGATCGGCGAGGCGGCAAGGCCGCAGGCGCTGCCCTATCGCGAGAACATGACCGTGCTCGACGTCATGATCGCCGTCGGCGGCCTCACCCAGTTCGCGGCGGGCAACCGCGCGGTCATCAACCGCAAGACGCGCGATGGCGAGACCAATGTCCGCGTCAATCTCGACCGGCTGATCAAGGATGGCGATGTCGGCGCCAATGTCCGCATGCTGCCAGGCGACATCCTGATCGTGCCGCAGAGCTGGTTCTAGCCGTATTCGGCAGGCCATGTGACGACGGGCACTGCCGGCATCGCGCTAAAACTTTATTAGCTATTTCCTGCAACAACTTGTCGCCGGCACGGCGGGGGGACGGAAGGATTTCTCGACAGATTTGAGTGGCGCAAGCTGCAAATGCCTGAGGGGGTTGCGCTGCCTTCGCCGATCGGAGCCGTGACGAACCTGTATCGGATACGGATGCGTGGGTCAGTGAACGCGGAATGGGCGCCCCATGGATAGTCTGAAGGACCAGTTGCTTCATTACGTCGTCGGCGTGTGGCGCCGGCGCTGGCTTGCACTCGGCGTGGCCTGGCTGGTCTGCGTCGCCGGCTGGATCTTCGTCGCCTCGATCCCGAACCAGTATCAGTCCACCGCCCGCATCTATGTCGATACCGGCACGCTGCTGGCGCCGCTACTGCGCGGCATTTCGGTCGACACCAACGTCAACCAGCAGGTCGAGATCATGCAGCGCACGCTGCTGAGCCGGCCCAATCTGGAAGCGGTGATGCGCGCCACCGATCTCGACGTGCGCGCGCCCACCTCCGAGCGGCGCGAGCAGATGCTCCAGAGCCTGGAGCGGCGCGCTGTCATCCGCGCCCAGGGATCGCGCAACCTCTTCTCGCTCGAGTTCACCGACCGCGACCCGGTGCTGGCCAGGCGCGTGGTGCAGTCGCTGCTCACCATCTTCATCGAGAGCAATGTCGGTTCGCAGCGTCGCGAAATGGAACGCGCCGTCTCCTTCCTCGACGGCCAGATCGCGCAGTACGAAACGCAGATCCGCGAGACCGAGGAGCGGCTCGCCAATTTCCGCCAGCAATATCGCCACATCCTGCCGGCGCGCATGGGCGGCGAGCAGGGCTCGGGCGGCGCGCTCGACCGCGCGCGGGGCGCGCTCGCGACCGCGACGCGGGAATACGAGGAAGCGCAGGTGCGCCGCAACGCGCTGGCGCGCCAGCTCGCCAACGAGCCCCGTCACTTCACCGAGATCACGCGCCAGAACACGTTCGGCGCGAGGCCGCAGAGCGAGCTCGACATCCGTCTCCAGGCGGCGCAGCAGAACCTCGACGGCATGTTGCTGCGCTACACCGACCAGCACCCCGACGTGGTCGCGGCTCGGCGCACGATCGAGGCGCTCAAGCGCCAGAAGGCCGAGCAGGACGCCAATGCCCCCAATGCCCAGACCTCGGTCCAGGAGCGCAAGCCCAACCCGGTCTACGAGCAGCTTCAGCTCAAGCTCTCCGAGGCGGAGATCAATCTCGAACTGCTCAAGCGGCGCGTCGCCGAACAGCAGGAGAATGTGAACCGGATCGAGGCGGAGGCGGAGAAGATACCCCAGGTCGAGACCGAATTCGCCGACCTCAACCGCGACTACGGCATCCTGAGGAAGAATTACGAAACCCTGCTCGAACGCCGCGAATCGGCGCGCATGTCGCAGGAAGTGGAGGCCAAGGCGGACAAGGTGCAGTTCCGCGTCGTCGATCCGCCGACCGCGCCACTCACCCCGACCTTTCCCAACCGGCCGCTCTTCTTCAGCGCGGTGTTGATCGCGGGCCTCGGCGCGGGCGTCATGCTGGCGCTGGTGCTGACGCAGTTCGATGACAGTTTCTCCTCCATCCGCCAGCTCCGCCAGTCCTTCGCCCTGCCCATCCTGGGTTCCGTCACCCGCATCGTGACCGCGCGTCAGCACCAGCGCCGGGTCATGGCGGTGGTCGGCTTCGGCGCGGCCTGCTTCGCGCTGACCGGCGTGTATGGCGCGATCCTCACCGGGACCCTGCTCGATCTGTCGCTGCCGGGACTCGACAGTATCATCAAGGCCGTGCGGCAGGTTCTGTAGGAGATGGCGATGCCCGGAGACCTGATCGGACGCGCGATGGAACGGCTGCAGCAGGGCAAGCCCTCGCTGGTCGAGCGGGCCGCGGCCAAGCTCGGCGTCGAAACCCAGCCGGCGGAACGGCCGGCCGAGCCCGCAGCCGGGGCGCCGCCGGCCCAGCGCAACGGCGTGCATGTGCAGGAGACGGCCGCGCCGGCGAGCGTGCCGCCGATCGAGGTCCCGAAGGTCGTGCCGCGCAGCCGCCGGTCGGTCAAGATCGACTGGGGCGGCCTGCAGCTCCAGGGCATGATCACGCCCAACAGCAGCGCCTCGCGCCTGACCGAGGAATTCCGCATCATCAAGCGGCCGCTCATCACCCGCGCCTTCGGCGATCCGGCCGAGCGGGTGGAGCGGGGCAACCTGATCATGGTGACTTCGGCGCGTCCGGAGGAAGGCAAGACCTTCGTTGCCATCAACCTGGCGATCAGCATGGCGAGCGAGCGCGGCCTCAACGTGCTGCTCATCGATTCCGATTTCCATCATCCCTCCCTGCCGGAGCGGCTCGGCTTCTCCGCCGAACTCGGGCTGATCGACGTGCTGAGCGACAGGAAGCTCGACCTGTCCGAAGTGCTGCTGCGGACCGACCTGCCGAACTTTGCGGTGTTGCCCGCCGGCAGCACGACGCCGGAAACGACCGAGATCCTGGCCAGCCAGCGCATGGCGGCCTTTGTCGACGAGGTGTCGCGGCGCTATCCTGACCGTGTGGTGATTTTCGATGCGCCGCCTGTGCTCGCCAGCAGCGAGCCGTCGGTGCTGGCCGGGCATGTCGGGCAGATCGTGTTCGTGATCGAGGCCGAAAGCACTAGCGCTACGGTGGTGCAGGACGCATTGGGGTTGATAAGCAATTGTCCTAACATTTCCCTTCTGTTAAACAAGCGGCAGTCGGACGGAACGACGGAAGGCTTCGGCTCCTATTACGGCTACGGCGCCGGCACGTGACGTCCGCCTGGCGGGTGACGAGGCTCTGTCGCCCGTCACCCGGGCCGGCTTGTGGGGAACAGGTGCTGGTGGTCTCGAAGATGGATCAAGGGGGGCGAATCCGTCGGGCCGAAGGGCCGGTCCGGCAGGCCGGCTCGGGTGGCGCGCTTCGGCTGGCAGGTTTCGCTTCGAGCGCGCTCTGGCTCGTGCTGGCGCTGCTCGCTCCTGCGCCGGCGCTGGGCCAGGCGGAAGACGTGGTGGCGCCGCCGCCGCCTTCGCAGCCCTCCTGGATCATCGTGCCGCGCATCGACATCCAGCAATCCTTCACCGACAACGCGCTGCGCGAGCGGCCCGGCCGCGAACGCTCCGACACCTTCACCACCATCCGCCCCGGCGTGAACATCGCCCATCAGAGCGCGCGGCACCGCTTCAATCTGGACTATGCGCTCACGCGCGTGCAGTACGCGCGCTTCAGCGAGGAGAACGAGTTCCGGCACGCGCTGCGCCAGAGCTCGCAGCTCGAGCTGATCAACGAGGCGCTCTTCCTCGACCTGCGTTCGGCGATCAGCCAGGTGACCATCGACAGCGGCGGCCAGGTCTCGGCCGACGAGGAGAATTCCTCGAACAACCAGCGGACCGTCGCGACCTTCGCGGCGAGTCCCTACTGGCGCTACCGGCTGGGACGCTGGGCCAATTCGGAGCTGCGCTATTCGTTCAACTATGTCGACTTCATAACCGCGACCCAGCAGGATTCGCTGAGCCACCGCGTCACCGAGACATTGAGCTATGGCAGCGAATTCACGCGGCTGCTCTGGGCGCTGACGCTCGATGGCAGCGAAGGGCGCTTCTCATCGAGTTCCGCCCAGGGCTCGCGGCGCGTCTCGACCCGGCTCGCCGAACTCAGCTCCGAATACGTGATCAACCAGTATGTCTCGGCGCTGGCCTCCGTCGGTTACGAGCGCATCGAGGATCGCACGCTCGACGACGAACCCGATGGCGTCATCTGGACCGTGGGCGGCAAGTTGCGCCCGGGGCCGCGCAGTGCTTTCAGCCTGGTCTATGGCAAGCGCTACGAGCGGGATTACTGGTCGGGCTCGGCCAGCTATCTGATCGGCCCGACCTCGCGCATCGACGCCGAATATACCCGTAGCCTCAACACGACCCAGGGCCTCACCACCGAGAATCTGAGCTTCCTCGGGCTCGATGAATTCGGCGACCTGATCGACCGAAGGACGGCGCAACGGCTTTCGCTGAGCGATCCGTCCTTCAACGTCTCCTCCAACGCTTTCCGGCGGGACCGCGCGCAGATCCGTGGCAACACGCAGATCGGACGCAGTTCCTTCACCGGCCTGGCATTCCAGGAAACGCGGCGGACCGACGCCACCGACGAGAAGCGAGAGGTCATCGGTGCCTCCTTCAATTTCGGCCGCCAGATCTGGCCGATGACGCGGATCAGCGCGACGCTCCGCTACACGCACACCGACTACAACGATGCGGCGAGCCGCGAGGACGACGTCTATAGCGGCAGCATCAGCCTCTCGCATCAGTTCGGCACCAGTCTTGTCGGCAGCATCTCCTACACCTATTTCAATCGCGACTCGAACGACCGTAATTCCGACCTGCGCGAGAATCTGGTGACGGTCGGACTGCGCAAGTCGTTCTGAACGGCGAGCCGGAGCAGAGCCCTTGTACGCCGATTATTACAAGTTCTCCGGGCTGCCGTTTCAGCTCACGGCCGATCCCCGGTTCTTCTTCGGTTCGAGCGGCCATCAGAAGGCGATGGCTTACCTGACTTTCGGGCTCGAGCAGCGCGAGGGCTTCATCGTCATCACCGGCGAGATCGGCGCCGGAAAGACCACGATCGTCGGTCATCTGTTCGACACGCTGGACAGCAACAAGTACGTGGCGGCGCGCGTCGTCACGACGCAGCTCGGCGCCGACGACCTGCTGCGTCTGGTCGCCGCCGCTTTCGGCCTCAAGCAGGAACAGGCCGACAAGGCGACCCTGCTGCAGCGTCTCGAGCATTTCCTCATCGACGTGCATCGCAGCGGCCGTCGGGCGCTGCTGGTGATCGACGAGGCACAGAACCTTTCGGTCGCCGCGCTGGAAGAATTGCGCATGCTCTCCAACTTCCAGGTGCGCCAGGACACGCTGCTGCAAAGCTTTCTTCTCGGCCAGCCGAACTTCCGCGACACGCTGGCCCAGCCGGAACTCGAACAGCTCCGCCAGCGCGTCATCGCCTCCTATCATCTCGGCCCGATGACCCAGGCGGAAACGGTCGAGTATATCGAGCACCGGCTGCGCACGGTGGGCTGGCAGGGCAATCCGCGCTTCACGCCCGATGCCTATGGCCTGATTCACCGCGAAACCGGCGGCGTGCCCAGGCGCATCAACGGCCTGTGCTCGCGGCTGCTGCTCTACTGCTTTCTCGAAGGGCTGAACGAGATCGACGGCAACGTCGTGACCCAGGTGGCGCAGGAGTTGGCCAGCGAGATGCGCGCCCAGCCGGCGCCGCGCCCGGCGCAGACGGCCCTGGCGCAAGCCGCTGTCGCGCCGCAGGCACCGGCGCACCCCCCCGCCCCGGTCCTCGTGCAGGCGGCGATGTCGCCGGAGGCGGAGAGGCGCCTGGAGGAGCTGGAAGAGAAGGTCGCGCGCCATGACCGGGTGATCCGCCAGACCTTCGCCATCGCCGCCGATTATCTGGACAGGTCACGCGAATGATGATGACACCCATCCCAAGGCGGGAGCGTCTCGGCAGGGACGGGCGGATCGTCAATGCGATGTCGGTCGATGTCGAAGATTATTTCCAGGTGCAGGCCATGGCCGATGTGGTGCGCCGGGCCGACTGGGACGGGCTCGAGAGCCGGGTCGCGAGGAATACCGGACGGGTGCTCGATCTCTTCGCCCGGCATGACGTCAAGGCGACCTTCTTCACTCTGGGCTGGGTCGCCGAGCGGGAGAAGGCGCTGATCCGGCGCATCGTCGACGAGGGTCACGAACTGGCAAGTCACGGCTACGAGCATGTTCGCGCCGACAGCCAGTCGCCGGAGGAATTCCGCGCCGACGTCCGCCGGACCAAGGCCATTCTCGAGGATGCTTCAGGGCGTCCCGTGCGCGGCTACCGGGCGGCGAGCTTCTCCATCAACGGCCGCAACATCTGGGCACTCGATATCCTCGCCGAGGAAGGCTACGCCTACTCTTCGAGCGTTTATCCTGTGCATCACGACCTCTATGGCATGCCCGAGGCGCCGCGCTTCGCCTTTCGCTATCGCGATCGTGGCGAGATCGTCGAGTGTCCGGTGACTTCCGTGCGTCTTCTCGGGCGCAATCTTCCCTGCGGTGGAGGCGGATATTTCCGGCTGCTGCCCTATGCGCTGTCGCGCTTCTTCATGCGACGGGTCAACGCGCGGGATGGCGAGCCCTGCATCTTCTATTTCCATCCTTGGGAAGTCGATCCGGACCAGCCGCGCCAGCCCGGCCTCTCTCTCAAGTCCCGCCTGCGCCATTACACCAACCTGGCGCGAATGGAGCGGAAACTGGACCAGGCGCTGCAGGATTTCCGCTGGGACCGCATGGACCGCGTCTTCTGTCCGGACGCGGCCGCCTGAGCGGCGCGGCCGATGCAAGGCGCCGTCCAATTCTCTCTGGAACCGGTTTCGGACCCGGGGGCGCTGGAGGATGATTGGCGCGAGCTGGCCATCCGGGCCGGCGCGGGTTTCTTCCAGGGCTGGACCTGGACCGGCACCTGGCTCGCCCATCTGCCGCCCGGGGCCTGCGTCTTCGTGCTGCGCGGGCGCGGCGCGGCGGGGACCCTGCTGCTCGGCCTGTTCGGCGTGGCGCCCGTCCGCTTTCGCGGCCTGATCCGGCGCCGGGCGCTGCTGCTTGGCGAGCTGGGCCGCATGCCGCAGGACGGGCTGACGATCGAGCATAACGGCTTCCTGGTCGATCCGGCCTGCCCGACGCTGGCAGCGGCGCTGTCCCATCTGAAAGCTGCGGCATGGAATGGACCTGCTGCGCCTGTCCGGCCTCGACAGGGCGAGCGCGGACGCCTGCATCAGGCAGACGCGGCTCGTGCCGCGGATCACCGCGCGCAAGGCATGTCCTGTTCTCGACCTCGATCGGGTGCGCGCCGGCGCCGGCGAGCCGCTCTCCTGGCTCGGCCGCAGCACGCGCGCGGCGGCGCGGCGCACCTTCCGCCGGCTCGCGGCGGAGGGCGAACTTAGCCTGCGCAAGGCGCGCGAGCCGGGGGAAGCGCGCGAGATGTTCGCGCGCCTCGTCGAATGGCACCAGGCGCGCTGGCGGCGGCGCGGCGCGCCCGGCGCCTTCGCCGATCCCTGGACGCTCGCTTTCCATGCCGATCTGATCGCCCATGGCCTGCCGCGGGGGGAGGTCGATCTGCTCCAGCTCGAGGCGGGCGGCCGGCCGCAGGGCGTGCTCTACAATTTCCGCTCCGGCACGCGGGTCATGAATTATCAGGGCGGCTTTCGCAGCGCGGACGAGCGCGACATCCGTCCCGGTCTCGCGCTGCATGTCATGGCCATCGCGGACTATGCGGCGGAGGGGCTTTCGGTCTACGACCATCTTGCCGGCGAGAACGCGCTCAAGCGCTCGCTCGCGAGCCGGACGGAGGAAATGGTCTGGCTCGAACTCTGGCGTCGGGGAGGGCTGGTGCGTATCGAGGAACTGGCGCGCCGCGCCCGCGCCACGGTCCGCGCGCGCCTCAAAACCGTTTCCATCCCGCGGTGAATGGCTCTAGGTCCTGATGTCGTGCACCTGCATCAGGCTGTACATGGTCGGGCGGCTGACGCCCAGCATCTTCGCCGCGCGCGAAATGTTGCCTTCCGCCCGGGCCAGCGCCTGGCGCAGCGCGGCGCGCTCGGCTTCCGTCCGCACTTCCTTCAGCGTCATGCCACGATAGTCCACGCCCAAGCCGCCGTCTTCCTCGCCGGCGGGCGAAGCTGCAGCGATCTGCGGCAGGGCCAGCTCCTTCTCGGTGATCATCTCGCCCTGCGCCATCAGCGTGGCGCGCTTCACCTGGCTCTGCAGCTCCCGGATGTTGCCGGGCCAGGGATATTCCCTGATGGCTCGCAGCGC
This sequence comes from Alphaproteobacteria bacterium, assembly GCA_026126165.1. Classification (GTDB taxonomy): domain Bacteria; phylum Pseudomonadota; class Alphaproteobacteria; order Ferrovibrionales; family Ferrovibrionaceae; genus JAHCJQ01. The sequence continues at coordinate 18,149 of JAHCJR010000037.1, read as the reverse complement.
GCCGCTGTCGAAGCCGCGGATCTGGCGATTGTACTGCGAGTTGTAGAGATTGAGGAAATAGTGGGCCAGCACTTCCGGGTCGCCCTCGCGCTCGCGCAGCGGCGGGATGCGGATGCAGAACTCGTTGAGGCGGTAGAAGAGGTCCGAGCGGAACTGGCCGCTGGTGCCTTCCTCGTCGATGTTCTTGTTGGTGGCGCAGACGACCCGGACATCGACCGGGATCTGCTGGCGACCGCCAATGCGCTCGATCACGCGTTCCTGCAGGAAGCGCAGGAGCTTGACCTGGAGCTGGGCCGGCAGATCGCCGATCTCGTCGAGAAACAGCGTGCCGCCGTTGGCCGTCTCGATCTTGCCGATCACCTGCCGCACGGCGCCGGTGAACGAGCCTTTCTCGTGGCCGAACAGCTCGCTTTCCAGGAGGTTTTCAGGGATGGCGCCGCAATTGATCGCGACGAAGGGCCGGTCGGCGCGCGGCGAGAGGTCGTGCAGCGCCCGCGCCAGAACTTCCTTGCCGGTGCCGCTCTCGCCGAGCAGCATGACGGTGACGTCGGTCGGCGCCACCCTCTCGACCATGGCGCAGATATCGAGCATGTTCGGCGCGCAGGTGATGAGGCCGCGCAGCGGGGAGTTGGTGCGCTCGCGCTGCGCGATGCGCGCCTCGTCCTCGAGATTGAAGAGATTGAGCGCGCGGTCGATGATCAGCTTGAGGATCTCGAGATCCATCGGCTTCTGGCAGAAATCGTAGGCGCCAAGCGATATGGCGCGCATGGCATTGCCGCGATCCTCGTTGCCCGACATGATGATGACCTTGCTGTGCGGCAGCTCGCTGCGCAGCGTCTCCAGGGTGCGCAGTCCCTCGCTCACGCCCTGTGTGTCCGGTGGCAGGCCGAGATCGAGCACCACCACCTTCGGTTCCATCTTGCGCGCGATGGCGAGGGCGCTTTCCCGGTCGTTGGCCACCTGCGGGGCGAGGTCGGCGAAAGCCCATTTGAGCTGCCGTCCAAGTCCCGGATCGTCCTCGACGAAAAGCAGGGTCAGTCTGTTCTCTTTCATGAAGCCTTTACCGAAGCCAGGCCGGCCACGCCGGCGCCTATGGGAAACATCATCGTCATCCGCGTGCCGCGCCCGGGCCGGCTATCCACCAGCAGCCGTCCGCCCTGCTCGCGCATGATCTCGCGTGCCTGGAACATGCCGATGCCATAGCCCGCCTTCTTCGTGGTGCGCAACGGCCTGAAGAGCTGCTCGCGCACGAACTCCTCGTCCATGCCCGGCCCGCGGTCGATGACGTCGACGCAGCCCCATTCGCCGTCCCGGTGCACGCGGACCACGACTTCCTCGGCATCCTGCGAAACCTCGATGGCGTTCTGGAGAAGCTGGTTGATGACGCTGCTCGCCGCGGTCTCCTCGACCTGGACCGGCAGCACATCCACGTCAGTCTCGAGCTTCAGGCTGGTGCCGGCCCTGACCCGCACCTCGACCATGCTGCGCGCCAGGCCGACCAGATCGAGCCGCGCCGCGGCGCGGTCCTTCATGCGCTCGCTGTTGATCTGCGTCAGGATGCGCTTCATCGAATCGACGGACTCCCGAACGCTGAGCAGCAGGTCCTTCTGGAACTCCGGGTTGGAGGCATGTCGGTCGGCGTTGGAGAGAAGCAGCGACATCTGGTAGATGACGGTCTTGATGTCGTGAATGACGAAGGCGAAGCGCTTGTTGAAGAGCTGAAGGTCGTGGCTCTCGGCGAGCACGCGCGAGGCATTGTGCTCCGCCAGATAGCTTGCCGCCTGGCGGCCGACCGTGCGCAGCAGCCCGAAATCCTCCCAATCCACCTCGCGCGGCGCCCGGGAGTGGCGCAGCACGATGAAACCCAGAAGCTGATCGCGATGGACGAGCGGCACGATCAGCCAGGCCCGTTCCTCGGCGGCGAGCCAGGCCGGCAGGACCGAGCCGTCGCTGCGCGCGCGCTCCTCCGCGACCACGACGATGCCCTTGTCGCTGAGAAGCTGCGCCACGAGCCGGCTGTCCAGCGGGACGCCCTCGCCCGCGGTGCCGAAATTCCAGTCGAGGCTGTTGGTATAGGTCTGCGAGGCATCGTTCCATTGCCAGAGCCCGGCGCCGGGGCTGTCCATCAGGTTGGCGATGGCCCTGAGCAGGCGCTCGCGGATGTCGGGCGCGCCGCTGTCGGCGGCGAGCGTCTCGATGAAGCGCAGCCATTCCTCGCGATAGTCGTATTTGAGATCGAACAGGTTGCCGGAGATGAAGTTCCGTACCCGACCGCGCAGCGATCCGGAGGCGAGCATGGCCGCCAGCGCGATCGTCGCGAGCCCGAGGAAGCCTACCTGCAGCACGTTGCCGAGGCTGCCGCCGAAGAAGCGGATGTAATAGCCGGCCAGGCCGATCACCAGAAGATAGGCGCCGGCGGCGACGATCGACGCCGAGTGATAGGCGAAGCGGCGGGAAAGCAGCATGCCACGCCGGGCCCGCCTGAGCCGCTTGACCGAAATCAGCACTAGCGGCAGCGCGAGCAGGTGGAGCACGGAGCGGGCCGCCATGATGGTCGAATCGAGCTGCTGCCAGAGCAGCGCATCGGCGCTGATCATGAAATCGAAGCCGAACAGGACGGCAAGACCGATCAGCATGAACTTGATCAGCCAGAGCGTGTCGGTCTCGTGATTGCGCCAGAGATTCTCCACCAGGATCAGTCCGGCGACCGAAAGCGTCAGATTGGCGACGAAGAGCAGGATCAGCGTCTCCCGCCCGGCCGCAAGTCCCTGGATCGGCGCGGCGAGGGCGGCCCAGGCGGCGGCGAGCAGCGCCGCGGCGATGGCAAGGCCCATGCCGCGCGCCAGGCCGTTGTCGAACAGCTTGCCGCCGGTCGAATCGGCGAAAAGACGGAGCAGCAGCAGGTTCCACGCCGCCATGGCGAGCGCCGCCACGATGTCGGCGCAGGCGAGCAGCCAGGTGAGGGTCGCGATGTCGGCGTAGAAGAATTCCTGCGCCAGGAGCAGCCCGGCCCAGATGCCGTTCAGTGCCAGGGGCGCGACGAAGAAGCCGGGATTTTGCTCGCGCCGCAGGACGGCGAGCACGAATACCCCACCGAGGAGGTGCAGCAGGCCGCTTGCGGCGGCTATGGCCTGCATCCAGCCCAAGGCTCAATCCGGTCCGTGCCGCATCAGCGCACGCCTTTCGGCCAGAAGACGACCTGAATCGTTTCCAGCAGCACGAGCAGGTCGAGCATGATGCTGTAGTTCTTGATGTAATAGAGGTCGTAGGAGAGCTTCTCCCGCGCATCCTCGACCGAGGCGCCATAGGGATAGTTGATCTGCGCCCAGCCGGTGATGCCCGGCGCGACCCGGTGGCGTTCGTTGAAATAGGGAATCTGGCGCGCCAGGTCCTCGACGAAGAACGGCCGCTCCGGTCGCGGGCCGATGAAGCTCATGTCGCCCTTGAGCACGTTGAAGACCTGGGGGATCTCGTCGATGCGCGACTTGCGGATGAAATGGCCGATTCGCGTGATGCGCGGGTCGGCTTCCGCCGCCCATTGCGGGCCGCTCTTGGCCTCGGCGTCCTGGCGCATGCTGCGGAACTTGTAGAGGACGAAGGGGCGTCCCTCGCGCCCGACCCGTTCCTGGCGGAATATGACGGGCCCCGGACTGTCGATACGGATGAGGACGGCGATCACCAGCATCAGCGGCAGGGTCAGCAGGACGAACAATGTGCCGATGAGCAGATCGAGGCCGCGCTTGAGCAGGTCGTTGACGATGGTGCCGACCCGGAATCCGTCGGAATAGATCAGCCAACTCGGATCCAGGCTCTCCAGCATGATCTTGCGCGATTCCCGTTCCCAGAAGGACAGGTAATCGGTGACCGGGTAGCCGGCCATGCGGCATTCGAGCAGCGGCTGCACGGGCAGGCCGCGCCGGTCGTTCACGGCGACCACGATCTCGTCCACCATCCGCTGGCGCATCAGGTCGATCAGCCGTCCGGTGCCGAGTTCGGCCAGCAGATTGCCGATCTCGGGGGCTGGCGTCTCGTTGCCGGTGGGAATGAAGCCCGCGATCTCGATCTTTTCCTGTCCTTCGCCCTCGCAATAGTGCCGGATGCGTGCCGCTCGCTCGCCGGCGCCGAGCACCAGGATGCGCCGGCGCACGCGGGCGAATTCGGTCAGCGAGGCGAGGATGCCGCGGAACACCAGGGCGATCGCCAGCGACACCAGGATGATGACGGCAAGGGCGGGCAGGACATGCAGCAGCCAGGAGGTCTCCAGCGTGCGCAGCGCGAAGGCTTCCAGCAGGACAAGCAGCGGCAGCAGCAGCAGATAGCTGAAGACGATGCGGGAGAAGGCGCGCCGGACGCTGCGCAGGTTGGCGGTATCGTAGAGCCCGACCCCCCACATGAAAGCCGTGACCAGAAGGGCGTAGACGCCGGATGTAAACCAGAGGTTGCCGCGTATCTCGCCCACAGCCGCAAGTTCCTCGATGAAGAGGATGTTTATCCAGTGGAAGCCGAGCGCGAAAGCCGCGAACTCGATGACCAGGGCCAGCAGCGATCGGGATTCGATATAGTGTCGAAAGATGCGGAACATGAAACGCAGCCCCCAAGCGTGACCGTTGTCACGTAAGCAATTGTCTTTTAAGCCATAATTCCGTCCGCACTGTTCCTTCCGGACGTTCCTCTGTCAAGGCGGCGGTGCCCCCCTTGCGCGACGATCGCGCGATCCGGTGACCCGCGTCACGTCTGGCAGACCACAGGTCCGGCGGACCGCCGAGGCCCGTCTCCGCCGCCGGCCATCAGCCTAGAGACCGTGCGTAAGCCAAACCTTAACTCTGGTGGATTATTTTACATCCTGTCGAAGAATTTTACATAGACGATTGTGGCAGGGCGGGGCTCGATTCGCCGCATGGTTGGGCTGGACTTGCGCCGCGCCGGGACGGAGTATGTCAGGATGCGTGCATGGATCCGGCCTGCCTTTCTCCTCGCCTGCGGCCTGGCCGCCGCCGCCCCGCTGCCGGCCGCGGCCCAGATGCGGCCCGAGAAGGTCTGTCTCGAGATCGGCTCCAGCACCTTCTGGCGGGCAACGGTCGAGAATTACCGCATCACCGTGCTCGACAATAACCGGCCGACTTCCGAAGTCTGGCTTCGCGCCTGCACCGTGCGCTCGACGAGTCAGATCAGCTTTCCGAAATCCACCCTCTGCACCGGCGACCCGGTCATGGTGGATGGCCGGGAATGCCTGGTGAGCTTCGTCCAGCCCTATCTCAACTAGGCGTGAACCCGCCGGTCCGGCGCTGGCGCGCCGGCCGCCGATTGGTTATATGCTTCGCCCCCTTCGGCCCGGCGGTCGGGCCGCAGCGGAACGAGGTGTGAGCCTTGCGTATCGCCATGATCGGCGCCGGTTATGTCGGGCTGGTTTCCGGCGCCTGCCTGTCGGAGTTCGGCCACGACGTGGTCTGCGTCGATGCCGACCCGGAGCGCATCGCGCAGCTCCGCGCGGGCCGCATGCCGATCTTCGAACCCGGCCTTGAGGAACTGGTGCGCGCCAACGTGGCGGCCGGCCGGCTCGGTTTCTCGCTGGACCTGGCGGCTTCGGTCGGGGGCCGCGATGCTGTCTTCATCGCGGTGGGCACGCCCTCGCGGCGCGGCGACGGCGATGCGGATCTCAGCTATGTCTTCGAGGCGGCGCGCTCGCTTGCCGCCCATCTCGAGGCGGGCACGCTGGTCGTCACCAAGTCGACGGTCCCCGTCGGCACCGGCCGGCGCATCCGCGAGATCATCGCCGGGGCTCGCCCCGGCCTCGACTTCCATGTCGCTTCCAACCCGGAATTCCTGCGCGAGGGCGCGGCGATCCAGGATTTCATGCGCCCGGACCGCATCGTGGTCGGTGCCGAGAGCGAGGCGGCGCGCGAGACGCTACGGCGGGTCTATCGCCCGCTGTTCCTCAACGAGACGCCGTTCATGTTCTCGACGCTCGAGACGGCGGAGCTCACCAAGTACGCGGCCAATGCCTTCCTGGCCACGAAGATCAGCTTCATCAACGAAATGGCCGATCTCTGCGAGAAGGTCGGCGCCGATGTGCAGGACGTGGCGCGCGGCATCGGGCTCGATGGCCGGATCGGCCGCAAGTTCCTGCATGCAGGGCCTGGTTTCGGCGGTTCCTGCTTTCCCAAGGACACGCGCGCGCTGGTGAGCCTCGGCCGGCGTGTCGGCGCGACGCCGCGCATCGTCGAGGCGGTGGTCGAGGTCAACGAGCGGCGCAAGCGGCAGATGGCGGAGAAGATCCTCGCGGCTTGCGGCGGGTCGCTCGCGGGCAAGGTGGTCGCCGTGCTCGGCCTCACCTTCAAGCCCAACACCGACGATATGCGCGAGAGTGCGAGCCTCGTCATCGTCCCGGCGCTGCGCGAGGCCGGCGCCGTCCTTCGCCTGTACGATCCGGAAGGGATGAAGGAGGCGGCCAGGCTTCTCGAAGGCGTCGCCTGGTGCAGCGATGCCTATGATGCGCTGACGGGGGCGGACGCGCTGGTGATCCTCACCGAGTGGAACGAGTTCCGCGCCCTCGACTTCAAACGCATGCATGCCGCGATGCGCCACCCGCTGGTGATTGACCTGCGCAATATCTACAAGCCGGCCGAAATGGCGGATGCCGGCTTCATCTACCACTCGGTCGGCCGGCCCGGCCCGGCTGGCGGCGCCTAGCCGAACTCGCGCTTCAGTTCCACGAGCCGGTCCAGGCTTTCGCGCAGGATCGCCTGACGCCGCTCTTCCACGCGCGCCAGATCGGCCATCTCGGCACGCGCCTTCTGCAGGTCGCCATAACCCTGTTCGAGCTTGCCGACCAGTTCGGGGAGGCCGTCGATCTTGGGTGCCGCGCTGCTGCGCAGCGTGCGGATGGCGCTGCGCATGTTGGCGGCCACGTTGTCGAGGGCGGCGATCCGTTCCAGCATCTGCGCCGCCTGGCGCTCCAGCCGCTCGACCGTCTCGGAAAGCAGCTCGGTGCGGCGGCCGATCTGCTCGACCTCGGCCCGGCTCGGCAGCGGATCGCCGATCCTGGGCAGCTCGATCTTCAGCTTGAGGCGCGTGAGTTCGTTGCGGATCTCGGCGAAGGCGATCTCGAGACTGTCCAGCCGCAGACCCTCGTCGGAGGCCGCGGGCGGCGAGGGGGCGGGGAGCGGCGGCGGCGTCAGCGGCGCCATGGCCGCCGGCGGCGCCGGCAGCATGGTTCTGTTCGCCGTCTCGGCCCTCATGCGGTCCATTTCCTGCGCCAGGCCGGTCTGGTCGGCCAGCAGGTCGTGAAAGGCCGCCTCGACTTCCCTGATGTTCCGCTCGATGCGGTCGATCGTCACCCAGATCTCGGCGGTGGCCGGCGTCTGCGCCACGCCGGCCGCCAGCTCGTCCTGGCCATGGCCGGCAAGCCGCGCGAGGTTCTGGCGCAGCCATTCGAACTGCCGCCCAAGATGCTGGTTGCGGAACCAGAGATGCACGATGATCAGCGCGCTGATGCACTGCAGCAGGAACAGATAGTCGACATAGTCGAAGCGTTCCATGCCGAGCGCCAGCATGCGCCCGAGCGTTCCGAGCAACTCGCGCAGGAAGCTGAGAAAATCGTAGACCGCATCCATGTCCGGCGCCCCTCCCGGAAGACGTCGCCCAGCATATAGAGCAAAAGTCGTTAACAGAACCGCCTTGCCGCCCAGGGTCTGCACGGCATTGTGACTTTGGGTTGATATCTGCGCCGGTGAATACTCCCTGCATCATTTGCAAGGGAGCGATGTCATGTCCCTGTCGTCCGGCCTGGACCTCGAACGGATGGCGCCGGTTCGCGTCACCGCCGGGCTGTCGGGGGTAAAGCTGTCCGGGACAGGGCAGCCCGGGTCGGGGCTGTCCGGCGCCAGCCTGCCGGACGCCTGGTCGCCGCGTCGCGCGCTTGGCTTCATCCTGCTTTGCTCGCTGCTGCTCTGGGCTCTGCTGCTGGGCGCAGCCATCCTTCTGTCCCCCTGACGGTGGGCGACCGATCCGGCGGTCTCCGCCGCCCTTAACACTTTCTTAACCCGCCCGCCTTCCAGTTGAGGCAGGATCACGCTTTCCATCGTCAGTACAGGCCGGCCCGGGGGCGGCGCATGGCGGGAGGACAGGAATCGGGACGGCTGGCGGGAGCCGGAATCTCGCCGACCAGCCTGCAATTCGCCGACCGGCGGATCGAGGCCGCCTTCGTCGCGCATCAGGCGCGGCGCTTCCGCTCGTTCGTGCGCATCTGGTCGGTCTGCGGCATCGCCGCCTACCTCGCCTTCGGGCTCGCCGAGCAGGCGATGACACCGGAGGCGGTGGCGATTTCCTTCCGCATCCGCTACGGCCTCGCCATGCCGGTCTTCCTGGCCTGTTTCTGCTGGACCTTCCTGCCCGACCCCTACCAGCGCTTTTCCAGCCATCTCATCAGCCTTTGCGTGGCGATCAGCCATGCCAGCATGCTGATGGTGATCATGCTGGCCGGTCCGGCGCGTATCGACCTCTATTTTCTTTTCATTCTCCTCAGCATGCTCTTCACGCACGGCGCCATCGGCGTCCGCTTCACCCATTCCGCCCTGGTCACGTGGCTGGCCGTCGCCGCCTTCGCGGCCGTGAGCAGCCTGTTCGCGCCGCCTGTGCAGGAACTCGGCGAGACGCTGATGCAGAACGTGACCCTGCTGCTGGCCTCCTCGGTCGTGGTCTTCGGCAACTACAATTTCGAACTGCAGGCCAGGCGCGATTTCCGTCATGCGCTGCTGCTGCAGGAGAAGAATCTGGAACTCGACCGCCTCGCCCGGGAGGCGGCCGAGGCGTCCGCGGCCAAGTCGCGCTTTCTCGGCATGATGAGCCACGAGTTGCGCACGCCGCTCAATGCGATCATCGGCTTCGCCGACCTGATCGCCCGGGGCGCCCAGGGCGCGGCGAGCCCGGCCATCTACGCCGACTATGCCCGGGACATCCATCAGGGCGGATTGCGGCTGCTCGCCTCGATCGACGCCGTGCTCGACCTCGCCCGGGCGGCGGAGGGCGGGCTGCGCCTGCAGGAGGACATGGTCCGCCTCGACAAGTTGCTCCGCAAGGTGGCGGACCGCTACCGACCGCGGGCGCGGGAGGCGGGCATGAGTCTCGAACTGCGGGGCGACCCTTCGCTCCGACTGCTCTGCGACAGGACGCTGCTGCGGCGCGCCATCGGCAACCTGGTCGACAATGCGATCAAGCATGCCGCGTCCGGCGGACTGGTGAGCATCGAAGCGCGACAGCTCGAAGACGGCGCCCTCGCCATCGCGGTCGCCGATCGCGGCCCGGGCATGAGCGGGGCGGAGTTCCGTGCGGCGCTGGAGCCCTTCCGGCAGGCCGACGACGGGACGGCGCGCCGGCAGGAAGGGCTTGGCCTGGGACTGTCGGTGACCCGGGTCCTGGTCGAACTGCATGGCGGGCGGCTGCGCCTGACCGGTAGTTCCGCGCCTGGTCTCGCGGTGGAGATCGTGCTGCCGCCGACACGGATCTTCCGCGAGCGCGCGAAGCCGGCCGCCTGAGGGCTTAACCCTGCCCGCGCCGGCAGCTAGGATGCGGCGGTCGGGCGCGCAAGCGGAGATGGAGCAGCGGAACATGTCGGATGCGGCGGCGATCGCGGCAGGCTTTCTCGCCGGCGCGCGGAACCTGGAAGCGCTGGCACGGCAGGCGGCGGAGATACTGGCCGCCGCCGAGGCCATCGTCGGCCGCATGCGCGCGGGGGGCAAGGTGATGTTCTGCGGCAATGGCGGCTCGGCCGCCGACGCACAGCATCTCGCCGCCGAACTGCAGGGCCGCTACCTGCGGGAGCGCCGCGCACTCGCGGCGCTCGCCCTCACCACCGACAGTTCCGTACTGACCGCCATTGGCAACGACTATGGTTTCGCGGACATCTTTGCCCGCCAGCTCGCCGGCCTTGCCGGCGGCGCCGACGTGCTGGTTGCCATATCCACCAGCGGGGAGAGCGAGAACGTGCTGCGTGCGGCGGCCCGCGCGCGGGAACTGGGGCTCCTGCTCGTCGGGCTCACGGGGCGCGCCGGCGGAAAGCTGGCACCGCTCTGCGATCATGCGATCCGCGTGCCTGCCGACGAAACGCCGCGTATCCAGGAGCTGCACATCGCGGTCGGGCACGCCATCTGCGGACATATCGAGACGGCGCTGGGCTGAAGGCGCCGCATCGCGCTTGCGCCCGGCCCGACCGCATGGTGACAATGGGCCGGCCCGATTGGCGTATCACGGGCGGACGGCGGCGAGGTCCGGGTGCTTATCGAACCAGCATACGGTTTCCCCGAAGATGCCAACGAGTTGGTCCGGGCGCTTTCGGCGCATCTCGCCCGCCTGAAGGGGGATGGGGCGATGCCGCTGGCGAGCGCGATCCTGCCCGAGCGTCTGCCCAAGGGTGTCCTGCCGAACGTGATCCTGGCGGATGTGGAGGGCGATACCGGGCCGGGTTGCGCCGGGCCGTGGCGGATCCGCTTCCGCCTGCTCGGCGAGAATATCCGCGCGGCGACCGGCGAACCCTGGGCCGGGCGCTATCTCGACCGCGATCTGGTGGGCGAGCTTCTGCCCATCTTCCTTGCCGCCTACGAGACGCCGCTACGCACCCGCCGTCCCTCGGTCGCGCCGCATCAGTTCGTCAATTTCCGTGACAATGTCACCTATCGCAGCCATCGCTACCTGTTTCCGCTCTCCGGCGATGGACAGACCATCTCCCGGCTGATCGGCTTTCAGCCGATCGAGACCGGCGCCTGGCGGAGCGGCGTCTGACCCTGCTTCCGATCCGCCGAACTCAGACCGCGGCGGCGAGCGGCCGGCGATCGGGCAGTCCGGCGCCGATATCGATATGGCGCAGCCGTTCCCCGGAATTGAGCTGCGGATGCAGCACATGCACGGCGTCGGGGCGCGAGCGCTCCAGCTTGCTTGCCAGCGCGATGACCTGGCCCAAGGCATCCGGCAGGGCGCCGCGCAGCGGCGCGGAGACAATCTCGAAAACGACTTCGTGGCCGGAGGCATAGCGGTGGCGGAACAGCATGACGGCGGCGCAGGGCTGGCGGACCTGCCGGTAGAGCAGTTCGCCCCGCCGCTGGCGCTCGGCCGGCGGCGCCAATTGCACGTAATTGAGGCCCGTCGGCTCGAAGCCCAACTCCAGGCGGTACTGTGTTCCGGCAAGCCGGAAGGTCGCATTCTCGCGCGAGCGGATCTCGAGGATGGCGATGCGCGGCAGCAGGTCGCGGATGTCGCGCAACGCGACGTCGGCGCGGCCCGGCAGCAGGGCCGCCCCCCGCCAGCGATGCCAGGTCAGGAGAAACCGGCGGCTCTCTTCCGCCAACAGTTCGTCAGGCAATGTGAGGGAATACATTGAACGTGCCGATCCAGGCTGGAATAGGGCCACCGGTTCCCGCCGGGGTCGCGACAGACTACGACGTCATGTAAGCGTCATGGCCTCCGCATGCAAGAGCGACCGTCTGTCGCATGATCGCCAGGTCCGGACCGCCGCCATGGCCGGAAGACGCATCTTGTACCGGCGGAAGGCAAAGTTTTCGTTAAGAGGCGGGTAAGGATGTCGCGCATGAGGTTCGGTGGCGAGACCGCAGTGAGCCAAGCCGATCGCTTCTTCGGCTGCGCCCGGCGGACGGAAACCGCCGGAGCAAGGCGCGGCGGTGAAGATGAAACTGGACGCACCCATCAGCCGGAAGTAGATGCTAGTCTTGCTTTCCCGCATTGAGTCCGCCGCTTCGATCCATCATCCGTTCCATACCATCCCATGACCTTCAGCTTCGGTTTCGACGCCTTTCTTCTGCTCATGGCCACCATGGCGACCGGCGCCTTCGCCGGTTTCGTGGCGGGACTGCTCGGGGTCGGCGGCGGCATCGTCATCGTGCCGGTGCTCTACCATCTGCTGGAATTCGTGCCGATGGATCCGGCGCTGCGCATGCATGTCGCGGTCGGCACCTCGCTCGCCACCCTCATTCCCACCTCGATCCGGTCGGTCGGCTCGCATCGCAAGCGTGGCGCCGTCGACGACGGACTGCTGCATGCCTGGCGCATTCCGCTCGCGCTCGGCGTGCTGGCGGGTGGTGCGCTTGCCGGCATCGTGTCGCGCCAGGCACTGGTCGGCGTCTTTGCCACGGTCGCGCTCGTCGTCTCGCTACACATGGCCTTTGGGCGCGAAGGCTGGCGCATCGGCGAGCGGCTGCCCGATGGCCTCGCCGGGCGGGCGATGGCGGGCGTGATCGGCCTGCTTTCCACATTGATGGGGATCGGTGGCGGCACGCTCGGCGTGCCGTTGCTTACCCTGTTCGGCTACCCGATCCACCGCGCGGTCGGCACCGGCGCGGGCCTCGGGCTGATCATCGGCATACCCGGCACCATTCTTTTCGCGGCCGGCGGCCTCGGCGCCGGACCGGCATTGCCGGCCTGGAGCATCGGCTATGTCAACCTGGTCGGGTTCCTGGCGATCGTGCCGATGACGATCTGGCTCGCGCCCTACGGGGTCAAGGCGGCGCATGCACTAAGCCGGGCCATGCTGCGCCGGGCCTTCGCGCTCTTCCTCGGCGTGACGGCGATCAAGCTCTATGCCGATCTTCTCGGATTCTCGGTAACCGGCGGATAGGGGCATGGGGCGCGGGCGCGATCCGGCGCTGATCGCCGTCGACTGGGGCACCAGCAGCCTGCGTCTCTATCTCATGTCGGCCGATGGTGCCGTTCTCGAGGCGCGCGAGGCTGCCGAGGGGATCATGAACGTGGCCGCGGGCGATTTCGCCGGCACCCTGACGCGGCGGCTCGCCGGATGGCCGGCGGACGCGCTGCCCATCCTCATGTGCGGCATGATCGGCTCTCGCCAGGGCTGGCGGGAGGTGCCCTATCTCGATTGCCCGGTGGCGCCGGCCGATCTGGGGCGCGCCCTGGCGGCAGTGGAAAGCGGGAGGGGGCGTGGCATCTGGATCCTGCCCGGCCTGCGCTGGCGCGACGGCGCGGGCGTGCCAGATGTCATGCGCGGCGAGGAAGCGCAGCTTCTTGGCGCGCTGGCGGATCCCGGCGCGGGGGCGGACATGGATTGCTGCCTTCCCGGCACTCATTCCAAGCATGTCCGCATTGCCGCCGGCCGCATCCTTTCCTTTTCCAGCCACATGACGGGCGAGGTTTTCGCTCTGCTGACCAGGCAGGGCATTATCGGCCGCCTGATGCCGGGTGGCCTCATGGCGCTCGATGCCGATGCCTTTGCCGCGGGCATCCGCCGCGCCGCCGCGCCGGGCGGCTTGCTGCACCAGATTTTCGGCGCCCGGACCTTGCCGCTGATGGAAGAACTGCCGCCGCCTGCGATCGGCGACTACCTCTCCGGGATCCTGATCGGCCATGAGCTGCGCGCCACGCGCTGGCATGGCGAGGTGCGGGTCATGGCGGGTACGGAACTCGCGGCGCGCTATGTCCGCGCCTTCGAAGCACTCGGCATTCCCGCGCGGGCCATGCCGGCCGATCTGGCGGCACGCGGGCTGTGGCTCGTCGCCCGGCGGGCAGGCATACTCGCCTGATCCTGACCAACGGCCGCGGCGGGGCTGCATGCGGTTCATCTTCTACGATACCGAGACGACGGGAACCGACAGGAGTTTCGACCAGATCCTGCAATTCGCCGCGATCCTGGCGAACGGGGAATTGCGCGAACTGGACAGCTTCTCGCTTCGCTGCCGGCTGTTGCCGCACATCCTGCCGGCACCCGAGGCGCTGGCGGTAACCGGGCTTGGCATCGGCCGGATCGTCCGGCATCCGACATCGCATCTCGCCATGATGCGCATGGTGCGCGCGCGCCTGCGCGACTGGTCGGCCGGCGGGGCGGTGTTTGCCGGTTGGAACTCGCTCCGCTTCGACGAGGCGGTGCTGCGCCAGGCATTCTATCAGACCCTCCAGCCGCCCTACCTCACCAGCAGCGGCGGCAACGGCCGGCTCGACGTGATGAAGCTTGCCCATGCCGTGACCAGGGTGGCGCCCAACGCCATGATCGTGCCGCGCGATGCGGATGGGAAGACGACCTATCGCCTCGAGCGCTTCGCCGAGGCAAACGGCGTGCGCCTGTCCCATGCCCATGACGCGCTGGCTGACGCCAGGGCGGCACTCGATCTGGCGCGCATTATCTCGGTGCGTGCGCCGCGCATCTTCGCGGAGATGCTGGCCAATGCCAGCCGCGACGCGCTGCGCAGGCGCCTTGCCGCGGCACCGGCCCATGCCTTTGTCGAGAGCGTGTTCGGCCGACCGGAGATCATGCCCGTCGCGGTGGCCGCCGCGAACCCGGAGGATGCGAACGAACTGGCGCTTGCCGACCTGTCGAGGCCGCCCGAGGAATATCTCGCGGCCGGCGACGGGGCCATCGCCGATCTGTTCGAGAATCGCGGCCCGGGCCGCGTGCTGCACCGTATCCGCGTCAATGCCGCGCCTTCCCTGCTGCCGGTCGACCTGCTCGATCGCCGGAGCGAGGAAGCCGGCATTACGCGCGCGGAGCTGCTGCGCCGGGCGGAGGCGCTCGCGGCGGCGGAGGACTTCCGCGCGCGCCTCGCCGCGTTTCTCTCGCGCCGCGCGCGGGAGCGCCCGCTTTCGCCGCATCTGGAAGAGCGGATCTACGAGCGCTTTCCCTGTGCCTCGGACGAGAAGCTGATGGCTGCCTTCCACGAGGCACGCTGGGAGGACAGGCCGGCGCTGATCCGCCGCTTCGAGGATGACCGGCTGCGCAGTCTCGGACTTCGCCTTCTCGCCTGCGAACGGCCCGACCTGCTGAGCGAGGCGGAGCGGGAACGCTGGCGGGAATTTCTGCGCGGCCGGCTGTTTCCGCCCGGGCCGGTTCCCTGGACCAGCGCGCCCGCCGCCTGGGCGTCCCCCGCCCTGCGCGCGATGCCGGACTACGTGGAGCACCTGCGGCGGCTGGCGAGGGAACTTGGCGCCGAGCTGCCGGAGCTCGCTTGATTCAGGTCAAGGCACGCGCCATGGCCTCCTGAGAAACTGCGGCCCATGCAGACCGCGACCATCGAGCGCGCCGCCCGGGAAGTCCCGCGCTATACTTCTTACCCGCCGGCCAATCACTTTCATGAGGGCGTCGGGGAAGCCCAGTATCGCGACTGGCTTGGCGCCATCGCCGGGCGACCGGAACTCTCCCTCTATCTGCATCTGCCGTTCTGCCGGCAGCTCTGCTGGTATTGCGGCTGCCACACCACGATTCCGAACGACTATCAGCGCGCCCGTGACTATGTCGGTCTGATGCAGGCGGAAAGCCGCATGGTGGCTGGTGCCATTGCTGCCCATGGCGGCATCGGCCACCTGCATTTCGGCGGCGGCACGCCCACCTATCTGGCGGCCGACGACCTGGCGCGGCTGTTCGAGACCATCGACGGGACCTTCGGCTTTCGCGCCGGCGCGGAGATAGCGGTGGAGGTCGATCCGCGCGGCCTCGACGCCGCCATGGCGCGGACGCTGCGCGCCCTCGGCGTCACCCGGGTCAGCCTCGGCGTGCAGGACTTCGATCCGGAGGTGCAGCGGGAGATCAACCGCTTGCAGCCCTTTTCCCAGGTGGCCGATGCGGTCGCGGCGCTGCGCGCGGCGGGGATAGATGCCATCAATTTCGATCTGATGTATGGCCTGCCGCGCCAGAGCGTCGAGAGCGTGCGGCGCAGCGCCGAACTGGCCGCGAGCCTCGGCCCCCGGCGCATCGCCGTATTCGGCTATGCCCATGTGCCCTGGTTCAAGAAACACCAGCGGATGCTGGACGAGGCATCCCTGCCCGGCACCGCGGCGCGCCTGGCCCAGGCCCGGGCGATTGCCGGCGCGCTCGCCCGCCATGGCTATGTCGCCATCGGCCTCGACCATTTCGCGCTGCCCGGGGATGCGCTGGCGCAGGCGGCGAAGGCGGGCAGATTGCGGCGAAACTTCCAGGGCTACAGCACCGACCGCGCGAGGGTGACGCTTGGTCTCGGCGCATCCTCGATCGGCTCGCTGCCGCAGGGCTTCGTGCAGAACGCACCCCATCTCGCGCTCTATGCCGAGCGCATCCGCGAAGGCCGCCTGCCCGTTCAGCGCGGTTTCGCCCTGGCGCCGGAAGACCGCCTGCGCGCCGAGGTCATCGAACGGCTGATGTGCGACTTTGCCGTCGATCTTCCGGCGCTCTGCTTGGCCCATGGCTTCGCGGCCGATGCGCTCGATGGCGCGCTGGCACCGCTTGCCGAACTGGCGACGGACGGTCTTGTGCATCTCGACGGCGGCACGATCTCGGTGCCGCCGGAGGCGCGACATTTCGTGCGTATGGTCGCTGCCTGCTTCGATTCCTACCTGGCGCCCGAAGGGACGCGGCGGCACAGCCGCGCAGTTTAGAACTCGGCGAGCCGGACGAAGGTGAGTTCGTGCTTGTTGGCGTGCAGGTGCACGAGCCTGGCGCCTGGAATGGCAGCGAAGGAAGCGGCCATTTCATGGTCGGTCTCGCCCTGGAACTTGATCGTGCAGACGAGGTGGCGGACCATGCCGCTCGCGATCCAGCGCTTGACCAGGGCGAGCAGGCGCGGCGGATAGCAGATGACATCGCTGAACAGCCAGTCGATCGCTCCGACCTCCGCCGGTTGGATGGCGAAGGCGCTGCCCTGGCGCCATTCGACGTTGGCACGCGCCGCCACGGCGGGCGCCAGCGGCGCCTTGTCGACGGCGATGACCTGTGCGCCGAGGCCGGCCAGCACATGGCTCCAGCCGCCGGGACTTGCGCCGAGATCAAGACAGCGCTCGCCCGCTGCCGGACGATGTCCGATGCGCGTCAGGATCTCCCACAGCTTGAGATAGGCGCGGTTGGGCGGGCCCAGACGATCCTCGGCGAAGCGCCACTCGCCGTTGGGCACCGGACTGAGGCAATCGGAGGCAGCCAGCATTCGCCCGGGTGCGAGCAGGGTCCAGGAGCCGAGCGGGGCCGCCGGCGGCGGTTCGGGAAAGACCAGCGGCTTTGCCGAGACATGGGGCAGGCGCGCCGCGATCAGCCGGGCGCGGCGGTAATGCAGATGCGGATAGAGCGCCCAGTTACGCTGGATGGCGCGCAGTCTCGCCGCCCCGTCGGCGATGGAGTGGAAGGCGATCTCGCGCGGATCGCGCCAGATATTGGCCGCCCAGGCGGGCTCGCGCACGGCGCCCTCGGCAAGGAACAGCCGGCCGTGGCGGGCGAGGACTGTTGCTCCCAGCTCATGCGCCAGTTCCGCCTCGAAGCCCTCGGCGGCGAGATAGGCGCTCGTTGACAAGGCGCTCTCAGCGGCGGGCGGCGCGTGCCGTCCCGCTCAGCGCTTGTAGACCTGCTGGATATGGCATGTGTTGCTGTGTTGCACCACGGTCTGCGTGGGCTCGCCCGCCACCTGCGCCCAGGCCTGGTGGTTGATCAGCACGCTGGCCTCGCCACCGGAGCTCTGTCGCACATAGTAGAGATCGAGCAGGCGCTCGGGCGTGACACCGTTTGCCTCCAGCGCCGCCGCGGTCGCGGCATTGCAGGGATAGGGGGCGAGGGCGCGCACCTTTTCCAGCATGGCGGCCGAGGCGGCAGGCGGCGGCGGGGTGCTGGCGCATCCGGCAGCCGCGAGCAGCGACAGGCCGGCCAGAAACGTGACGCGGGTCAGGGACGAGAGGGACAGCATGCGAGTGGCTCCGGCGCGGATGGTATCGCCGGCCATCCCGGGATGGCCGACGACACATCAATCTGGTGCGGCAGGCGGCATCTTTCCAGCAACATGTCGGTGAAGCCGGGCCGCGATGCCGGGCCGTTTCGCAGCGGTGACTACCTGCTGGCGGCGACCTGCCGGGGCTGGCCGGAGGTTCCGCCACGGTGCCGATTGCGCTCCCCGCCGTGCGGGCGACCTCCGCCGCGCTTGGCCTTCGGCTTGCGGTTCTGTGGCGCGGTCTGCAGGAATGCCACGCCGGCCAGTCCCTGCTCGGCAACGCCCTGCGGGCTGCGGCCGCGCGGTCCGGCGGCCGGCGCCGGCTGGCGCGGGCGCTCGGGCCGTGCGGATGTCTTGGGCCTGGCAGGCGCCGCCGGCCGGCCGGCGGGTTGCGTGCGATGTGCAGCCGTCTCGCCCGGAGCGCGGGCCTCGCGGCCGGTCCGCTGGTCGGTCGAAGGCAGGGACATGCGGATCAGTCGT
>JAHCJR010000036.1 GCA_026126165.1 Alphaproteobacteria bacterium | reverse complement strand
TGGCCGTCCTGGCACTCGCCGCGCTGTTCTCGCCGCTCATCCATGGCTGGCATGCCAACCGCCGCGCAGATGGCGAGATCGCCCTGTTGCGCGTGCAGGCGGAGCCGGCCGCGCGGCTCAGGGCCGAACTGGATCGTGAACAGGGCGGCCTGGCGGCGATCGCCGGACAGCGGCATGGCTTGCGCGCGGTCGTGCTGCTGGAGGAGCTGACCCGGCTGTTCCCTGATGAAGCCTGGGTGCAGGAACTGGCTCTGCATGGCGGCGAACTGGAGATCGCCGGCATGGCGGAATCGGCGGCGGCGCTGGTGCAGCGCATCGAATC
Source organism: Alphaproteobacteria bacterium (assembly GCA_026126165.1). GTDB lineage: Bacteria > Pseudomonadota > Alphaproteobacteria > Ferrovibrionales > Ferrovibrionaceae > JAHCJQ01. The sequence goes on along the minus strand of JAHCJR010000036.1, from coordinate 28,584 downwards.
CTCGCCGCTCTTCCGCGGCGTCGATTTCCGCACGGCGGTAACGCGCGACCCGACCAGCGGGCAGGAGCGCTTCAATTTCGAGATCGCCCTTGCCGGGCGGGCGGGCGGGCCGTGACGCCGCGCGCCGCGCGCCTGGCGGCGCTGCTGCTGCTGCTGGCGGCGCTCTCCGCCGGCTGGCTCCTGCTCGTCCGGCCCGTGCTCGAGCGCGCGGCGGCGGAGCGCGAGATGCTGGAGACCAAACAGGCGACGATCCAGCGCCTGCGCGCGCTTATAGCCGCGGAGGCCGATTTCGCGGCGCGCCTCGAGGAACGGCGCTCCGGCGAAGGGACCAGCGCCCTGTTCCTGCCCGGACAGAGCGAGGCCGGGGCCATCGCCTTCCTGCAGGAGCGCGCCAAGCGTCTGATAGAGGAGAGCGGCGCCACCCTGATCAGCATGGAGGCGATGCCCGCGCCGCAACCCGGAGAGCTGCGCCGGGTCGGCCTGCGTATCGAACTCGGCGCCGGGATCGCCGCCCTTCAGCGCATCCTGCATGGTCTGGAAGGCGGCGAGCCGACCATTCTGGTCGAGGGTTTCTCGGTGCGCACGCGCGGCCGCGAGTTCCGGGCCGGCCGCGACCCGCTGGACGTGACCCTGGAGATCGCCGGGTTCCTTGCCGGGGGAGGGGCCAGTTGAGAGCACTGCTCGCCTTTTTCGCACTGCTCTTCGCAGGCATTGCCGCCTGGCCGTGGCTGGCGCCGCTCGCAGCTTCCGATGCCGCGCCCGCAGAGCGCGAACCGGCCGCCGCGGCGCATGAAGAAGGGGTGCTGCCGCCGCTCGAGAGCCTGCGCGAGACATTGGCGCGGCCGCTCTTCAACCCGAGCCGGCGGCCGGTGCCCGAGAGCGCGGATGCGAGCGGCCTCGCGCCGGTCCGCGTCGCCCTCGCGCCCGCCGCCTCGGCGGAACGCAGCTTCGCCGCCTACCGGCTGCAAGGGGTGGTCATTACCCGGGATCAGCGCAAGATCCTGCTCGGGCCCGCCGGCGGCGGCCGGCCGCTCGTCCTCCAGGAAGGCGACGAGCATGATGGCTGGACGGTGGAGAAGATCGAGCAGGAACAGATCACGCTGCGCGCCGGCGAGCGCCGCGAAGTGTTGCCGCTGCGCCGCATATCGCGGTGATCGCCGGCCGCGGTCGACGGGCCGGCGGCAGCTCATGTTATAAGGGCGAAGCAGGAAAGGGGGCGGGGGCGGAATGGCTGTAACCGGTTACCATTGGCGCGGTCTTGCGGTCGCGAGCCTCGGCGCTCTTCTTTTCGCGGGCTGTGCCGCTGAACAGGTGCAGCCTGCGGCGAACCTGCCGCAGATCCCTCCCGTACCCGCGCCTGCCGCGCCGCCCGTCGCGATGCCGCAGGCCGGCCTGCCGCAGGAGCAGGCTGCCGGCCGGCCGGCCAACCTGGTCCAGGGCAGCCCGAAGATCGCGGAAATCTATCCGGGTCAGCCGGAAATTTCCGCCGCCGCGCCGCCGCAGCAACGCCAGGGCCGGCCCGGCGGCGATATTCAGCTCAGCTTCGAGGACGCGGATCTGCGCGGCGTCGCGCAGGTGATCATCCGCGACATACTGGGCGAGAGCCTGGTGATCGATCCGGGCGTGCAGGGGCGCGTCACGCTGCGCTCGACCGGCGGGCTCACGCGCGCGCAGGCGCTGCAGACGCTGGAGACGCTGCTGCAGGCCAATGGTGCGGTCCTGCTGCGCCAGCCCGGCGGCTGGCGCGTCGCCGCCGCCGGCAGCCAGCCGACACCCGCATCGGGCCCGCAACTGCGCCTTCCCGGCCTCGGCGAGCCGGGTTTCAGCTTGCAGATCCATCCCTTGCGCTTCATCGGTGCGGAAGAGATGGCGAAGATCCTGAAGCCGCTTCTGCCCGAGGGTCGCGCCATCATCGCCAACGAGGCGCATGGCATGCTGCTGGTTGCCGCGGCGAGCCCGGAGCAGCGCCTCGTAGGCGACACCGTGCGCGTGTTCGACGTCGATATCATGGCCGGCCAGTCGGTGCTGCTGGAAAGCCTGCAGAATGCCGATGTCGGCGCCATGGTGTTCGAGCTGGAGAACATCTTCGGCAGCAAGAACGGCCCGCTGGCCGGCGCGGTGCGCTTCGTGCCCATCGAGCGCATGAATGCCGTCCTGGTGATCGCGCGCCAGCCGCGCTATCTCGACGAGGCACGCAACTGGATCGCCCGGCTCGACCGGACCCGCAACGCCGCCGAGCGGCGCCTTCACGTCTATTACGTCCAGAACGGCAAGGCGGCGAGCATCGCGAAGACCCTGAGGGGCATCTTCGGCGGCAGTGGCGGCGAACCAGTGGAGCGGACCTCCGCGATCCAGTCGCAATCGGTGTCGCCGCGTTCGATGCCGGCGGGCGAGGCGAGCGCGCGCATCCTGGCGGGCGAGCGGCCGCCGAGCGCGAACGCGCCCCTGCTGCCATCCGCCGCCGCGGCGGTCGCGAGCGAGGGCGGTGCGGCCAGCGAGAGCGGCCCGCGCATCATCGCCGACGATTCCACCAATGCCATCCTGGTTCTTGCGACGCCCAAGGACTATGCGAGCATCGAGGAAGTGCTGGCGAAACTCGACATCATGCCGCTGCAGGTGCAGATCGAAACCTCGATCGTCGAGGTGACGTTGAACGACCAGCTCCGCTATGGCGTGCAGTATTTCATCGGCAACTCGAGCAGCATCCCGGCGGAACTTGCCGCCGCGATCATCCCGGGCGCCGGCTTTTCCTACCTGTTCGGCGCCAGCGTCGATCCGCGCGTCGTCATCTCCGCACTCTCCACCCTGACCGAGGTCAACGTCGTGTCCTCGCCGCAGGTCATGGTGCTCGACAACCAGAGCGCCCGCCTGCAGGTGGGCGACGAGGTGCCGATCCTGACCCGTTTCGTGGACATCACCGCCTCGGCCGCCGACCCGCGCACGGTCAATTCCGTCGAGTACCGCCAGACCGGCGTCACGCTCGAGGTGGTGCCACGGGTCAATGTGAGCGGCCTCGTCACGCTGGAGATCGGTCAGGAAGTGAGCGACGTAAGCGCCCCCGACATCGGCGCGGCGATCCAGTCGCCGACCATCCGCCAGCGGCGCATCCTCTCCTCGGTCGCCGTATCGAGCGGCGAGACCGTGGTCCTCGGCGGCCTGATTCGCGAGAGCAACAACGTTTCCAATTCCGGCGTGCCGTTCCTGCACCAGATCCCGATCCTCGGCACCCTGTTCGGCGTCAAGTCGGGCGACATCAGCCGCACGGAGCTGCTGGTCTTCATCACGCCGCGCGTCATCCGCAACCAGCGCGAGGCGCGCGACGCGACGCAGGAAATCCGGCAGAAGTTCCAGGCCGTGCTGGCGCTTCAGGAAAAGGGCGGCGCGCTGATCCGCACGCCGATCCAGCCCGGCATTCCCTGAGGCCCGTTCAGTTCGCCTCGAAAGTGGCGCGCAGGCTGTAGGGACCGGTCCCCTTGCAGCAATGCTGCACGCGCACGAAGTAGCTGCCGGGCGGCAGCAGCGCCGAAAGGCGCGCCTGGTACCAGCGCCCGCCATCGTCATCGCTCGCCTGGACCTTGCCGTTCTCGTCCTCGAGCTTGAGCAGGATGTCGGTCGGTCCACCGCTGGCAAGTGTCAGCCTGCCGCCTGCGGCGAGATCGACGCGGTAGAGATCCTGATCCGCCCGCGCCTCGACCATGCCGCGCACGGTCTCGCCCGGCGTCAGGGTTGCGGCTTCGGCCGGAGTGGCGCCTACTGCGTCGGCGAGCGGCGTCATCGGTTGCGGCGTGCCGGTTACGAAGATGCCGAAGCTGTCGGCCTGGCGATAGCTCCGCCCCTCGTCGTAGCCATGCAGCGTCTGCGCGCCGGTCCCGATCGCGGGATCGGTGCGGATGGTGGCGAGCAGGGTGTCCTTGCCCTGCCGCGTGACGTCATAGACGACGATGCCCGGCGGGCCGACAATCTGCGGCTCGCCCGTGGCTTCGAACTTCTTGCTGGTGAGCTTCACCTTGGTCTCGCCGCCGAGCGCGACGAACGCCTTGCTCGATTGCACCGCCTTGGTCGCGATATTGACCGCGTGCTGCAGGCTCGCCTGCGACGTCCGGTTGCGGTTCACGGCGACGACCGCTTCTTCGGGCGCGTCCTTCGCATCGGCAAGCAGCATGCGGAAGAGATGCGACTGGGCCCGCGCCGCGACCGTGAACCAGGCCCCGCCAAGTCCTTCGGCGCCAACGTAGTAGCGGTTGCCCTCGCGCCGGAAACTGAGGACCCGGCTGCCCGGATCGGCGCCGAACTGGCGCAGCATGTCGATGACGGCCGTGTTCGCCCGCGCCCAGGCGAGGTCGGTGTCGTTGGTGCCATCCTCCTGGCTGAAGCTGCCGGTCGAGGGATCGTAGAAGAGTGCCTTGCCCGTCGCCTTGGCGAGATCGCGCCGGGTCGCTTCCTTCAGCGCCAGCGCGGCGGCGGCGAGGGAGTCCTTCATGCTTCCGGCGAACACGTCGCGCGCCGCGGTGTCGGTGGCGACGATGCCGCCGGCCAGTCCCGGGCCACCGAGCAGGGCCAGCAGCGCGATGGCGCCGAGCGCCGACTTGACTGCCCTTGTCGTATCCATGTCGCGATCCCCCATCAACGCATGCAAGAGGCGGGCACCCAGACGTTGGCGCCACGCGAGAACCAGGTCAGGAACCGGCCGCCGGTGCATTCGCTTGCGGCGAAGCCGATGGTGAAGAAAGCATTCGTCTTCACTTCCGCCACCTCGACCAGGACTTCCGCGCCGTCCTGCTCGCGCACCACGCCGCACCAGCGGCCATCGTTCGGATAGAGGCCGCGCGCCGAGCAGACGCGCCGTCCCGCCATGGAGGCCTGGCGCGCGACCGGCGCGGGCGGCGGCTGGAACGCGGCAGGCACGGCGCTGGAGATAGGCGGTGGCGGCATATAGGCACCAAGCAGCGCCATGCGCTCGTAGGCGAGGTTGCCGGCGGAGGTCCCGGGGCTGGCCATGGCGATGGCCTGATAGACCTGGGCCGCCTGCTGGTACTGCCCGGCCCGCTCGAGGGCAAAGGCATGCACGAAATGGCTGTCGGTGTCCGCCATCGGGGCGGGCGGGGCGCTGGCCGGCATGGCATAGGCCATCGGCCGGTAGCCGACCGCGGGCGAGGGCGGGGCCATCGGCACGGGTTGCATCGGCTGCGACTGGGGCATGACGCCGAGGCGCTGCGCGTTCGCCATCGGCGACCATGGCGGCGGCTGCATCGGCCCGGCGTGATGCGGCGCCGCCGGCAACGGCATCGGCTGAACCGCCGGGGTCTGCGGCGCCGGCATCGGCGGCATCGGCGCATAGGCCTGTGGTGGATGGCTCGGCGGGTAGGCGGGGGGATAGGCCGGCGGCTGGGGCGTCGGCGCATATTGCGGCTGCGGCGGCGCTGCCGGCTCCGCGCCGGGTCCCCCGCCGACGCGCACGCCGACGCCGGCGCGGCGCTGCTCGAGCAGGGCGCGGACCTCGCGCCGGCTCAGCTCGCGTTCGGAGACGAGGCGGTCCATCTGGTAGACCGCGCGCACGTAGCTGTTGTCCGCGCGCACGATGACGAACTCGCCGTTGCGCCGCCCGTCGGTATAGTTGCCGAAGATGGTCGAGCCGTCGGCGAAGGTGATGGTTGCGTCGCCATGCAGTTCGCCGCGCCGGAACGTCCCCTCGTCGCGTTCATGCACGCGGCCATTGCGGAACCAGGTGAGCACGCCCGGCCCTTCCAGCAGCCCGTCGCGGCAGGCGCCGTTCCAGCGGATGGTCTCGCCATCGACGGGGAAGGGATTCGACGTGGCGCACTGGGTCTCCGGATCGACGATCCGGCTGATCTTGGTGGCCACCTGCGCCGGCGCAGCCGCGCCAAGCCCGCCGGCCAGCAAAAAAGCGACCGCCGCCAAGCCCCTGCGCACCTTGCCCCCGACCATGGGGCGATGCTGTTGAGTAACGCCCGCAAAGTCAAGGATTGTAAAGGCTTATGCGGGTCTCTAACGTCCCTCCGGCAAGCGGTCGCCGATCAGCGAAGAGCAGGAAGATTAACGACTTTCCCGCCACCAGGGGCGCCTTGCGCCCGACCTTCCGCGCCCTCGCCAGGGCCTGGTCCTGCGCGTTTTTTCTGCTCGCTGCGGCCTGCGCGCCACGGCAGATTCCGCCGGGGATGGAATCCGGCACGCCGCTCCTGCTGGAGCGGACCTTCGTCACGCGCGATGGCTACGATCTGCCGCTGCGCGCCTGGCCGGCCGCCGGCCGCGAGCGGGCCGTGGTGCTGGCACTGCACGGCTTCAACGATTACTCGAACGGCATCGACTGGCCGGCCGACTATTGGGCGCGCTACGGCGTCACCACCTATGCCTACGACCAGCGCGGTTTCGGTGCCGGGCCCCTCGCCGGCCTGTGGGGCGGGGAGGCCGCGCTGGCACAGGATGCGCGCGACATGGCGCGGCTGCTCCGGCGACGTCACCCGGACCGGCCGCTCTTCCTCTTCGGCGAAAGCATGGGCGGGGCCATCGCCATCGCGGCTCTGGCCGATGGCAGGGCACCGGAGGTCGACGGCCTGATCCTCGTCGCGCCGGCGGTCTGGGCGCGCTCGACCATGAACCCGCTCTACCGCCTCACGCTCTGGCTTGCCGCCCATACCTTTCCGGGGCAGACCCTGACCGGACGCGGCCTCGGCATCCGGCCATCGGACAATATCGAAATGCTGCGCGCCTTCTCGCGCGATCCGCTGGTGATCAAGGAAACCCGGATCGATGCCATCTGGGGGCTGGTCAACATGATGGATCTCGGTCTGGAGCGGGCTGCCGCGCTCGACGGGGTGCCGACACTCATCCTCTATGGCGACCGCGACGAACTGATCCCGAAAACGCCGATCGAGCGCATGCTGGCGCGAATGCCGAATGCGCCGCGCGTCGGCCGCTACCCGAGCGGCTTCCACATGCTCACGCGCGATTTGCAGGCGCCGCTGGTCTGGCAGGATGCGCTGGACTGGATGCTCGATCCCGACCGCCCGCTGCCGTCCGGCTTCGAGACCTGGCGGCGACCGCTTTATCAGATCCCGGCGCGCTGAGCGGAGGCCAGGCATGCTCCTGGCCCCGGAAGTCGCGCAGTTGCCAGGTCCCGTCCGCGACCTGCCGGTGATAGGCCGGACCGACCGGCACCTTGCCATGCCCGCCGGGCAGGTCGAGCACGTAGGCGGGCTGGCAGAGCCCTGAGACCCGGCCCTGGATCCGGCGCATCAGCGCCTGGCCTTCGGCAAGGTCGAGGCGGAAGCGGGCGGTGCCGGGGGCAGGATCGGGATGATGCAGGTAGTAGGGCTTGATGCGCGCCCGCGCCATGGCACGGAAGAGATCCTCCAGCACGGCCGGATCGGCATTGACGCCGTTCAGAAGCACCGTCTGCCCCAGCAGCGGGATGCCGGCGCGGGTCAGCCTGCGGCAGGCATCGAGCGCGGGCGGGGAGAGTTCGCGCGCGTGGTTGATATGGACCGCCAGCCAGACCGCCGGCTGTTCCAGGGCCAGGGCCTCGGTCAGTGCCTCGTCGATCCGCGCCGGATCGGCCACCGGCACGCGGCTGTGCAGGCGGATGACGCCGAGATGCGGGATTTCCGCGAGGCGGCGCAGGATGACGCGGAGGCGCCGGGGCGCGAGCATCAGCGGATCGCCCCCGGTCAGGATGACCTCGAAGATCTCCGGCCGCCCGGCGATATAGGCGAGGGCCGCGTCCAGTTCCGCATCGTCGAGCGCCTCGCCGCCCGGCCCGACCTGTTCGCGGCGGAAACAGTAACGGCAATAGACGGGACAGGCATGGAGCGGCTTGAGCAGCACCCGGTCAGGATAACGGTGCACGATGCCCTTGACCGGCGCATGGGCGAAATCGCCGATCGGGTCCGCCAGCTCGTCCGGCGCGGTGGCGAGTTCCGCCGGGTCGGGGACGAACTGGCGCCCGACCGGGTCCGCCGGGTCGTCGCGGTCGATCAGGCCGGCGATGGCCGGCGTGATGGCCACCGCGTAGCGTCCGGCGACCTTCTCCAGGGCCGGCAGCAGCTCGGGCGCGACGAGGCGCGCCGCCGCCAGTTCGGCGGGCTTTCTCAGGGTCTTGGGCATGGTGATCTGTTATCGTCCGGCGTCTTCGCTGGGAAGGTCGCAGGATAGCAGAGCCGGAGGGGGAACGCATGGATTGCCGGATGGATGGCCGCACCGCCCTGATCACGGGTGCCAGCACGGGACTGGGCCTCGCCATGGCCCTTGAATTCGCCGCCGCCGGCGCGCGGGTGCTCATGCTGGCGCGGCGCGCCGACCGGCTGGAACAGGCCCGCGCAGAGGTCGCGGCCGCGGGCGGGCAGGCGGAAGCGTTTCCCTGTGACGTCGCCAGCGCGGCGGATATCGCGCGCACATGGCAACAGATTTCCGCCCGGCAGGACGCCAGGGTCGATATCCTCGTGAACAATGCCGGCAAGGCGACTGCCCGTCCCTTCGAGCAGGTCAGCGACGAGGAATGGCAGGCTGATCTCGATCTCAAGCTGTTCGCCGCGATCCGCCTCGCCCGGCTCGCGCTGCCCGGCATGAAGGCGCGCCGCTTCGGGCGCATCGTCAACGTGCTCAACATCCACGCCAAGGCGCCTGGGCCAAACACCGCGCCGACCTCGGTGGCGCGCGCGGCGGGCCTCGCGCTGACCAAGGTGCTGGCCCAGGAAGGCGCGCCGCACAATGTGCTGGTGAATGCGCTGCTGGTCGGGTTCATCGAAAGCGACCAGTGGGCGCGCCGCCACGCCGCATCCGGCTCGACACAGCCCTATCGCGAGTTCCTCGACACAATGGCGCGCGAGCGCCGCGTGCCGCTGGGTCGTGTGGGTGAAGCGGCGGAATTCGCCCGTGTCGCGACCTTCCTCTGCTCGGATGCCGGCTCCTACGTCACCGGCACGGCGATCAATGTCGATGGCGGCCTTTCGCCGATTCCCTGAAGGCCCGCCTCAATCCACGATCGACTGATAGGTGAGGACGCGCAACTCGCGGCGCAGCGGCCAGGTGGAGCTTGGCATGAGCTGCGTAAGGAGGATGACGTACATCTCCTCCTTCGGGTCGATCCAGAAGGCGGTGCTGGCGGCCCCGCCCCAGGCATACTCGCCGGGCGTGCCGACGATCTCGGCGCGCGCCGGGTCGAGCATGACCGAGAAGCCCAGCCCGAAGCCGATGCCGGTATAGGTCGATTCGCTGAAGCGCGGCTGGCCCATGGCCGCCATGTCGCCCGGCAGGTGATTGCTCGTCATCAGCTCCACCGTCTTGCGGCCGAGCAGGCGCACGCCGTCCAGTTCGCCCTTGTTGAGCATCATCTGGCAGAAGCGGGCATAGTCGGCCGCGGTCGAGACCAGGCCGCCGCCGCCGGAGCAGACCGCGCGCGGGCGGAGATAGCGGCTGGTTTCCGGATCGTCGATCAGCTTGAGCGCGCCCCTGCCGTCGCGGCCATAGTTCGCCGCCAGACGCTGCTCCTTGCCGGCATGCACGTGAAAGTCGGTGTCCACCATGCCGAGCGGGCGGATCACGCGCTCGCGCAGGAACTCGTCGAACGGCCGGCCGGAAACAACCTCGACCAGATGGCCCAGCACGTCGGTGGCGATGCTGTAGTTCCAGGCGCTGCCCGGCTGGCAGAGCAGGGGCAGCGCGGCGATCTTGCCGACCAGGTCGGCGAGGCTGGTCTCCGCAGTCTGGAAGTCGATGCCGGCATCCCGGTACATGCCGTCGATCGGATGCGCCTCCATGAAGCCATAGGTCAGACCGGAGGTGTGGGTCAGCAGGTCGCGGAAGGTGATCGGCCGGGCGGCGGGCACGCTCTGATAGGCGCCACGACTGCCGGCGACATAGACGCGCATCGCGGCGAAGTCCGGCAGGAAACGCGCGATCGGGTCGTCGAGCTGGAAGCGGCCTTCCTCGTAAAGCATCATGATGGCGACCGAGGTGAGCGGCTTCGTCATCGAATAGATGCGGAAGATGGTGTCCTCGGCAACGGGGCGGCCGCGCGCCAGGTCGGCCATGCCGCAGGTCTCGAAAAAGACCGTGCGCCCGCGCCTCGCCACCATCACGCCGAGGCCGGCGAGCCTTTGCCGGTCGACCTGCAGCCGCATCCAGTCCCGCACCCGTCCGAGCCGCTCCGTCGACAGGCCGGCATCCTCCGCGCGAACCCTGCTCTGGACGTTCATTGGCTGCTCCTTACGACCTGATGGCGGGACCCAGGGCCTGTGCATAGTGCATTTCGCGCCGTCCTGTCAGCGGTTGAATTCGACCTGGCCCAGGCCGGCGAGATCGTAGCCGCCGAGGCTCGCGGCCTTGCGCCGGAAACGCTCGCTCCGCGCGAACTCGAAGAGCTTCTGCAAGGGCGCCTCGAAGGCATCGCGCCGGCGGCAGGCGATGTCGAAGCGTTCGCGCCAGAGCGGCACGAAATCCACCGCGCGGCCGCGCGCGGCCGCCGCGATGGCGATGCCGCAATCGGCGCTGCCCTCCGCGATGGCCGCCGCGATGTCCGCCTCGGTCAGCGCGGTCGTGGCGAGCAGGTTGCATTGCTCGGCGCCGATGCCCGAAGCGCGGAACAGATGATCGAGCAGGAGCCGCGAGCCGGATCCGGCCTGGCGGGCGATCAGCCGCGCGCCGCATGCGCGGATATCGGCGAGACTACCCAGGCGGAGCGGATTGCCGGGAGCGACGATCAGACCTTGCATGCGCCAGGCCCAGCGCAGGAGCACCAGATCGGCGGGCGCGGCGGCGCGGCGCGCGGCTTCGCGATTGTAGTCCGTGCCCTCCGCCTCGATCAGATGCAGCCCTGCCGCCACCGCCTGACCCTCGGCAAGCCGCCGCAATCCCGCCTCGCTGCCCTCGAACAGGGTGGCAAGTCCTGACCCGGACTCGCGCAGGGCCCATTCCAGCAAGGGGTCGCTCGATCCGGCGACGATCGGCGGGGCGGGCGCCGCCGGGATTTCGGCCATGTCGATATTGTCCTCGACCCAGCGGTCGATCATCCGGCGCGGAAAGATCAGTTTGCCGGTGACCCGCGAACAGGGAATCGCCCGGCGCGCCACCAGGTCGTAGATGGTCCGCTCCTTGAGCCGGAGATAGGCCGCCACCTCCGCCGTCGTCAGGTAAGCCTCGTTCTGCATTCTTATGCAGCGCACCGCAGGATTTTCAGACTTGGCGGCATTGTAGTTACCAGTGATATTGATTGCAAGGAACCGCAGGATGAGCGAGAGCAATCCCTTTGTTGCCGCCTGGCTGCTCATCGTGAGTGGCGATCCGACGCTCGCCGGCATCGTCGCGCTGTCGCTGCGCGTGACATTGAGCGCGCTCGCCATTGCGCTGGTCATCGGGCTGCCGGGCGGCGCTTTCCTTGCCATGAGCCGCTTTCCCGGGCGCGGCCTGCTGGTGATCGGCTGCAATGCGCTGATGGGCCTTCCCCCCGTGGTGGCGGGGCTTGCCATCTACCTGCTGCTTTCCCGCGCCGGCCCGCTCGGCCCGCTCGGGCTGCTTTTCACGCCTTCGGCCATGGTCATGGCGCAGACCGTTCTGATCCTGCCGATTGTCCTCTCGCTCAGCCGGCAGGTTGTGGAGGATCTGTGGTCGGAGTATGAGGAACAACTTCGCTCGCTCGGCTGTTCCGGCGCGCGTGCCATTCCCACCTTGCTGTGGGATGGGCGGTTCAGTCTGGTCACGGCCGTTCTTGCCGGCTTCGGCCGGGCCAGCGCCGAGGTCGGCGCGGTGCTGATCGTCGGCGGCAACATCGCCGGCCATACCCGCACCATCACCACCGCGATCGCGCTGGAGACGGCCAAGGGGGAACTCGCGCTCGCGCTCGGCCTCGGCATCATCCTGCTCGGGCTGACCCTGGTCCTGAATGGCGGCGCCTATCTGATGGGCCAATACGCGCGGCGCTCGGCGGGGCAGCCATGGTGAGCGCGGCGGACGGGAGCAGCATCCTGCCGCTCACGCTGCGTGGCGTCGGCTATGGCGTGGCCGGGCGGGTGCTGCTCGATGCGGTCGATCTGGAGATCGGGCCGGAGGGACGCACCCTCATCCTCGGCGCGAATGGCGCGGGCAAGAGCCTGCTGCTGCGTCTTTGCCATGGCCTCCTGCAGCCGGGCGCGGGCAGCATCCGCTGGTCCGACGGGCCGACCCGGGCCGGCGACCCGCGTCACGCCATGGTTTTCCAGCGGCCGATCCTGCTGCGCCGCTCGGCCCGCGCCAATATCCTGCATGCGCTGGCCATGATCGGCCTGCCCGCGGCGGAGCGGCGTTACCGTGCCGAGGAGACGCTGGCGCGCTTCGGCCTCGGCGCCCTGGCGGAGCGGCCGGCCCGCGTGCTCTCCGGCGGCGAGCAGCAGCGCCTGGCCATGGCGCGCGCCTGGTCCCTCCGGCCGCAGGTGCTGTTCCTCGACGAGCCGACGGCGGCACTTGATCCCGCCGGCACGCGCGCGGTGGAGGAGATGATTGCCGCCTTCGCCGAGGGTGGCACCAAGATCGTCATGACCACCCACGACCTCGCGCAGGCCCGCCGCCTCGCGGACGAGGTGGTCTTTCTGCATCAAGGCAGACTTGCGGAAAGAACCGGCGCCGCAGAGTTCTTCGACATGCCCGCCAGCACGCCGGCGCGCAGTTTCCTCAAGGGCGAGCTGCCATGGTAGGCAAAGTGGCGAGCCTGTTCCTGTTTCTGGCCGTCGTCGCATTGGGCGCCGCCGCCGCGCAGGCCCAGTCGGCGACCGGTCCCATGACCGTCGCCTCCACCACTTCGACCGAGCAGTCGGGGCTTTTCGGCGCCATCCTGCCGCGTTTCCGGGCGCGCACCGGCATCGAGGTCAGAGTCATCGCCCAGGGCACTGGGCAGGCACTCGAGACCGCGCGCAGGGGCGACGCGGATGTGGTTTTCGTGCATGATCCGGCATCGGAGGAGCGCTTCGTCGCGGAAGGGTTCGGCGTGCGGCGCCATGAGGTGATGTACAACGACTTTGTCCTGGTCGGGCCCAAGGCCGATCCGGCCGGCGTACGCGGCATGACGGATATCGCCGCCGCGCTCGCGCGCATTGCGGCCAGGGGCGCCCCCTTCGCCTCGCGCGGCGACGAATCGGGCACCCACAAGGCCGAACTTCGGCTCTGGCAAGCGGCTGTCGTCGATGTCCGCCAGACGGGCGGGGCCTGGTATCGCGAGACCGGGTCGGGCATGGGTCCGACCCTCAATGTCGCCTCCGCGACCAATGCCTACGCGCTCACCGATCGCGGCACCTGGCTTTCCTTCCGCAATCGCGGCGAGCTCGAGATCCTGCTGGCGGGCGACCGGCGCCTCTTCAACCAGTATGGCGTCATCCTCGTCAACCCCGCCCGCCATCCCCATGTGCGTGCCAGGCAAGGCCAGGCCTTCATCGACTGGCTGCTATCGCCGGAAGGACAGAAGGCGATCGCCGATTTCAGGATCGGCGGCGAACAGCTCTTCTTCCCCAACTCAAAGGCATCGGCCTCGTGAGCGACATGTCGCGGCGCGAGGATGGGATTCACTTGCCGCCCGGCTATGTGCTGCGCCGCGTCCCGCACCGCCCCTTCGCCGCCGCCCAGGAGGCGGCCTTCGCCGGCGCGGAGGATGGCTCCCTCTTCTGGTGCCCGAGCGAGGATTTCTTCGATGCGGCGCTGGTGCTGCGGCCACTGGACGAGGAGCCGCGCGCCCTCACCCTGACTTATGTCCTGCTGCTCGGCCTCATCGACGGGCTTGCCGCCGTCGTGCCGCCGGAAACGCCGGCGCGGCTCGTTTGGCCGGACCGTCTGCTGGTCAATGAAGGCTGTGTCGGCGGCCTGCGTCTGGCACGCGGGCCGCTGGTCCGGCGCGCCGGTGCCGAGGACGTGCCGGACTGGCTCGTTTTCGGCGTCGCCCTTCACATGCGGGCGGCCGCGCCGGACCAGACACCGGGTCGCGATCTCGAATACACCAATCTGCATGAGGAAGGCTGCGGCGCGGTCGGCGTGCCGCAGCTCCTCGAGGCTTTCGCACGGCACCTGCTGCGCTGGATCGAGTGCTGGCAGGAGGATGGGCCGGCCCCGGTGCTGCGCGCCTGCGAGACGCGCTTCGGCTCCGGCGAGGTCCGCCTCGGCGAACGGGGCGATGCCTGGATCGGCGATGGCGCGCGCCGCCGCCGCCGGCTCCTTGCGCCAGCCCTCGCCGCGCCTAGCTGGCGGCTCGCCGGGCTCGAGGCTTGACGTTCGGCGGAGGCTCAAGTGGCAAAGGCGTTGGAGAGAGCATGCCGGATTTCTGGCTGAGCAGCGGCTATCACCTTCTCGACCGAGACGCGGCCGGTCACCTGCTGGTCACGGCGGACTTCCTGCGTGCCTATCTCGGCCGGCCCGAACTGATGCCGCCGCCCGAAGCCTGCGCGGCCGAGCGGGCCCTGCATGCGGCCCTGCTCGACGATCCGGCGCGTGCCGTCGCGGCGGGCGAGGTGGCCGCGCTCGCCGATCCGGACGCGGCCGAGAATTACCGGGTGTTTCTCGCCTTCCGCGACCTGCTGCTCGCGGCGCGGACGGTGGAGGCCGGCTATCAGGCGCTCTTCCGGCCGGGCGCGCCGCGGGTGCCCGCACTCTTCATCGATCACCTTGCCGCCGTCATTCTCCGTCACCTGCTGGATGGCAGGCCGGATGCCCAGCGCGCGCGGGCGGCGGAACTTTTCTACCGGACGCAGATGGTGACGATCCAGGAGGGCGCGATCCTGCTCGCCGACGAGGAGACGGTGGAACGGCTCGGGCGCACAGGTGGGTTCGGCGCGCTTGGCAACCTGCTGGCGGAGACCGGCACAAGGCCGCGCGCCGTCGACATGGATGTGCTGACGGCGGAGAATGCGGAGAGCTACTGGGCGCGCAGCGACCGGCACGAGATGGTTCTCGATCTCAGCTTTGCGCGCCCCGGCCAGGACGCACTGGCACGAGTGATGGAAAGCTTTGTTCGCCATCTCACCGGCGTCGATATCGGCATCCAGCCGGTGCAGCGGATCCGCGACGAGCGCTGGGTCTGGCATACGGGCCTCGATGCCGAGGCCAGCGCGGTCATGAATGCGCTCTATCGGGGCGAGGATGTGGAGGAGGCGCGTCTCGCGCGCATCCTGGCCTTGTTTCGCCTGGAATTCCGCGATACTTCGTCCATGCGGGCCGATCTCGCCGGCCGGCCGGTCTATCTCGGGCTGGCGATGGATGGGGCGAGCCGGTTGCGCATGAAGCCGCAGAACCTGCTGATGAACCTGCCTTTCAAGCAGCGGAGCTGAGCAGCGACATGGGCGAGGAAATCCTTCCGATCGGCACCGAGACGCGCCCGGTGGGCGTGGTGGTCGAGCGGCGGAAACTGAACAGCGCCTGGCAGGACCATGCCTGGCTGCCGGTGCAGATCCTGCCGGGCATTCCGCAATGCGCCGACTGGACGCTGCTCGCGCGCGAGGGCGAGGTGGACCGCTATTACGCCGGCGCCGCCGAGATCAGGCTGTTCCGGCACGAGACCGAGACCCTGCGCCATAATCTCGAGAGCCCATCGCCGTCGCTGTTCGTGATTCTGCGCCATGCCGCCGACGAGCGAGGTGTCGAGCTGCTGGGCGTGACCGCCTGCCCGGGCGAGGCGCAGGCCCATGCCGATACGGGCGACGACATCGTCGAGGCGGTGGCGATGCCGGCGCCGATCCTCGAATGGGTCGCCGATTATGTACGGCGCCACCACGTCGAGAAACCGCGCTTCAAGCGCCGGCGCGACCGTGCCGACCCGGAAGCCCTTGCCAACCGGAGCGCTCTCCTGCGCGACGATCCGCTGCGCCGAATGCCGGAGGATGAGTAAGTGACGGACGAGCCCGAAGATCCTGCGGCGCGTCCCGAGGCGACGGACGACGGGTTCCTGACGCGCTGGTCGCGGCGCAAGCAGGCGGCGCGCGCTGCCGCGGAGGCGGGCGAGCCGCCGGCGCCGGCGAAGCCGGCCGAGCAGGAAGAGGAGCCCTTCGATCCTGCTTCCCTGCCGCCGGTGGAAAGCCTTGGTCCGGAGAGCGACTATGCGCCGTTCCTGCATCGAAAAGTGCCGGAGGCGCTGCGGCAGGCGGCGCTGCGCCGGCTCTGGGTGACGGAGCCCAGCGTGGTGAATTACCAGCCGCTGGTGGATTATGCCTGGGACTTCACCGCTCCCGGCTATGGCGCGCTGGCGCCGGGCGACGATGTGGCCGATCTGGCGCGCCAGGTGCTGGAGGGAATCCGGGGCGAGGAGCGCCCGGCCGACCGCGAACCGCGGCAGGTGGCGGCGGTTCCGCAATCCTTGCCGGAGACCGCGAACGCCCAGTCCGATCCGCCGTCGAACATGCCCGAGCCGGGGCCCTCGGAGCCGGCGAGCGCGACGGACGAATCGCGGCCCGGCGCTCCATCGGCAACACATCCCCGCCGCCATGGCGGCGCCTTGCCGCAGTAGCCTGCCGCCAGCGCGCGGATTGTTGCAGCGCAGCAAGGGTCGGCCCGCATCGGATCAGATGTCGCTGGGGACAGATGGCCGAAGTCCGTGATCGGCTTGTGGAATTAACCCGTCCGCAATTGTAATTGCACTTGATAGTGGTTCTCAAATTTTCGCAACTGCAACAGATAATCTTTGTGTTTCATTCACTTAGCCCGAATCTCCTTGCGCCGCTACAAAAGCGTTTGTAGCCTCTCGATACAACGGGAGGTACCCCTTGACGGACGCGCTCGGGAGAGCCATCGCCGCACTGGGAGGGCAGACACAGCTTGCGCGCCGACTTGGCGTGAAACAGGCCAACGTCTGGCACTGGCTTAACCGGGCCGGGCGTGTTCCGGGTGAATATGTCCTCGCCATCGAACAGGCGACCGACGGCCGCGTGACGCGGCACGAACTGCGCCCCGATCTCTACCCCGATGCCGGCAACCGTGCGGCGCCGGCCAGCCTGCCGGAAGAGGAAGTCTGGCGGGCCCGGCTTTATGCGCTGCTCGGCCGGGCGCTCGCGCGTCGTCCGGATGCGCCGCTTCTGGCGGCGCTGTCCCGGCTGGAAGGCGATGAAACGCCGCTCGGCCGGGCGCTCGGCGAGTTGGCGGCGCGGGCGCGGGCCTGTACGCCGGCGCAGGCCGAGGATGAGTATTTCGCGCTCTTCGTCGGTTTGCCGCGTGGCGAACTCCTGCCTTACGCCTCCTACTATCGCACGGGCTTCCTGTACGAGAGGCCGCTCGCGCGGCTGCGCGGCGACATGGCGGCACTTGGCCTGGCGCGTGCCGAGGAGGTGGCGGAGCCGGAAGATCACATGGGCGCCATCTGCGAGATGATGTCGCTGCTGATCAGCGGCGGTGATGGCCGGGGTCCGGCGGAACTGGCGACGCAGGAGCGGATGTTCCGCAAGCACCTGGAGCCGTGGGCCGAAAGGTTCTTCGAGGATCTCGAGCGCGCGGAAAGCGCGCATCTCTATCGCCCGCTCGGCAGCGTCGGGCGGCATTTCATGGCGATCGAACGGCAGGGTTTCGCGCTCGCTGCGTGAGAGCGCGACGTTGGATGGAGGAGCGGACATGACCAGGCGAACCGAGGACAAGGGACTTGCCCGTCGTGATTTCCTGAAGGCGGCCGGCATCGGCGTCGCCGCTGCGGCGGCGACGGGCACGTCCGCCGCCGCGCCGGCCGCGGCCTCCGAGAACCGCGACCAGCGCAAGCGCGCGCGCTATCGCGAAACCGATCATGTGAAGAAGTTCTACGCCAGCAACCGGCTCTGAGGGGACGCGCCATGTTGATCAAGAAAAGCTCCGGCACCCCGACCCGCGGCAGGCTCTCCGGCATGCTCGCGGGCACCACCCTCGCCACCATGGACCGGCGCGGCTTCCTCAAGGCGTCGGGCCTTGCCGCCGGCGGCCTCGCGGCCTTCGGCGCGCTCAAACCTGCGATGGTCCGGCAGGCGGAAGCCGCCCCCTCCACCAGCCCGAACATCGTCAAGCGGCACAACATCTGCACTCACTGCTCGGTCGGCTGCACGGTGACGGCGGAGGTCGAGAACGAGGTCTGGGTCGGCCAGGAGCCGACCTGGGAGAGCCCGATCAATCTCGGGACCCATTGTGCGAAGGGTGCGGCGATCCGCGAACTGACCCACGGCGACCGGCGGCTCAAATATCCGATGAAGCTCGTCGCCGGCAAATACCGCGGATAAGCTGGGACCAGGCGATCAACGAGATCGGCGACAAGCTGATCGAGATTCGCGCCAAGTCGGGCCCGGAATCGGCCTATTGGCTCGGCTCCGCCAAGTTCTCCAACGAGGGCGGCTACCTGTTCCGCAAGTTTGCCGCCTTCTGGGGCACCAACAACATCGACCACCAGGCCCGCATCTGCCACTCCACCACCGTCGCCGGCGTCGCCAACACCTGGGGCTACGGCGCGATGACCAACTCCTACAACGACATCCACAATTCCAAGGCCATCATGATCATGGGCGGCAACCCCGCCGAGGCGCATCCGGTGTCGATGCAGCATGTGCTGCGCGGCAAGGAGCAGAACAAGGCGCCGCTGATCGTGGTCGATCCGCGTTTCACCCGCACGGCCGCGCACGCGACCGAGTATGTGCGCATCCGGCCCGGCACCGACATCCCCTTCATGTGGGGCCTGCTCTGGCACATCTTCGAGAACGGCTGGGAGGACAAGGAATATATCCGCCAGCGCGTCTACGGCATGGACGAGATCCGCGCCGAGGTGAAGAAGTGGAACCCGCAGGAGGTGGAGCGCGTCGTCGGCGTGCCCGGCGAGCAGATGAAGCGCGTCGCCGAACTGATGGCGAAGAACCGGCCGGGCACCCTGATCTGGTGCATGGGCGTGACCCAGCACAGCATGGGCACGGCGAACGTCCGGGCGCTTTCGGTCTTCCAGCTCGCGCTCGGCAATATCGGCGTCGAGGGCGGCGGCGCCAACATCTTCCGCGGCCACTGCAACGTGCAGGGCTGCACCGATCTCGGCCTCGATGTCACCACCTTGCCGGCCTATTACGGCCTGACCGAGGGCGCCTGGCGGCACTGGTCGCGCGTCTGGGACGTCGACTATGCCTGGATGCAGTCGCGCTTCGAATCCAAGAAGATGATGGAGACGAAGGGCATTCCGTCCACCCGCTGGTTCGATGCGGTGCTTGTCGACAAGAAGGATCTCGAGCAGAACGACAACGTCAAGGCGATGTTCTTCTGGGGCCATGGCGGCAATACGGTGCCGCGCATGCCCGAAATGCGCACCGGCATGGAGAAGGTCGAACTTCTGGTCGTGGTCGATCCGCATCCGACAACCGCGGCCGCACTGCCCGACCGCAAGGACGGCACCTACCTGCTGCCGGCCTGCACCCAGCTCGAGACAAGGGGTTCGCGCACGGCCTCGAACCGCTCGCTGCAATGGGGCGACCAGATCGTCAAGCCGGTTTTCGAGTCCAAGCCCGATCACTGGATTCTCTACAAGCTGGCGAAGAAGCTCGGCTTCGAGAAGGAGATGTTCAAGAACATCAAGATCGACGAGGGCGACGAGCCGAATGTCGAGGACATCCTGCGCGAGATCAATCGCGGCACCATCTCCATCGGCTATTCGGGCCAGTCGCCGGAACGGCTCAAGGAGCACATGAAGCACCAGGCCGATTTCGACATCGTCTCGCTGCGCGCCACCAAGGGACCGCTCAAGGGCGAATTCTACGGCCTGCCCTGGCCGTGCTGGGGGACGCCGGAGATGAAGCATCCCGGCACCCACGTACTCTACAACACCCATCTCCCGGTCAAGGATGGCGGCGGTGCCTTCCGCGCGCGCTTCGGCGTCGAGCGCAACGGCGTCTCGCTGCTCGCCGACGGTTCCTATCCGAAAGATTCGGAGATCAAGGACGGCCATCCCGAGTTCACATACGGCCTGCTCAAGAAAATGGGCTGGGACAAGGAACTGACCGATGCCGAACGGGCGACGATCGAGCGCATCGGCGGCAACAATCCCGATGGTGTCGGCTGGGCCATCGACCTGTCCTGCGGCATCATCCGGGTCACGATGGCGCATGGCGTGCAGGCGATGGGCAACGCCAAGGCGCGCGCCGTGGCCTTCGGCCTGCCCGATCCCGTGCCGGTCCATCGCGAGCCGATCTACACGCCGCGGCGCGATCTGGTCGAGAAGTATCCGGCAATGGCCGACCGGCGCGACTACCGGCTGCCGCATCTGGGCAAGAGCATCCAGGACAAGGACTTCTCCAAGGACTTCCCGATGATCCTCACCACCGGGCGGCTGGTGGAATACGAGGGCGGCGGCGAGGAGACCCGGTCGAACAAGTGGCTTGCCGAGTTGCAGCAGAGCATGTTCGTCGAGATCAACCCGGCGGACGCCTCAAGGCTCGGCATCAAGGACGGCCAGGATGTCTGGGTGCATGGACCCGAGAACAAGGCGAAGGCCAGGGTCAAGGCGCTGGTCACCCAGCGTGTCGGCCAGGGCGTGGTGTTCATGCCGTTCCATTTCTCGGGCTTCTGGCAGGGTGTCGACCAGCGGGCGAAATATCCGCCGGGCGCCGATCCCATCGTGCTCGGCGAATCGGCCAATGGCGTGACCAGCTACGGCTACGATCCGGTCACGCACATGCACGAGAACAAGGCGACACTGTGCCGCGTCGAGGCGGCTTGAGGAGTTAGGGAGGTCACGTCATGGCACGAATGAAGTTTCTCTGCGACTCCGAACGCTGCGTCGAATGCAACGCCTGCGTCACCGCCTGCAAGAACGAGCACGAGGTTCCCTGGGGCATCAATCGCCGACGCGTCGTCACGCTGAACGACGGCCAAAAGGGCGAACGCTCCATCTCCATGGCCTGCATGCATTGCGAGGACGCGCCCTGCATGGCCGTCTGTCCGGTGGACTGCTTCTACAAGACCGACGATGGCGTGGTCCTGCATTCGAAGGACCTCTGCATCGGCTGCGGCTACTGCTTCTATGCCTGCCCCTTCGGCGCGCCGCAATACCCGCAGGTCGGCAATTTCGGCAGCCGCGGCAAGATGGACAAGTGCACCTTCTGCGCCGGCGGACCAGAAGCCGACAACACCAAGGAGGAGTACGCCAAGTACGGCGCCAATCGCCTGGCGGAGGGCAAGCTGCCGCTCTGCGCCGAGATGTGCTCGACCAAAGCCCTGCTGGCCGGCGATGGCGATGTCATCGCCGACATTTACAAGCAACGCGTGGCGCGCCGTGGCTACGGCTCGGGCGCCTGGGGCTGGGCAACGGCCTACAAGACGGGAAGCAGCGCCTGAACCCGCCGCGCCGGCACATAAAAAAGGGAGATGCGCATGACGATCGGCAAAGGCGGCATCCTGGGGGCCGTTCTATTGACACTGGTGCTCCTTTTCGCCCCGTTCGCGTCCGGCCTGGCGCAACAGGCACCGCCGGCCAACGACGCGGCCCTGATCGAACAGCTCAAGGGACCGCTCGCCGGCCGGGTTTCCATTCCCGATGCCAAGTCGGGTCTGCTGATCCAGCCGCAGGGTCGCGACTGGCGGCAGACGCTGGAGGGACCGGTCAAGGCGGGCGGCGGCTGGCTGCTGATCCTTTCGGTGGTGGCGATCGCGCTTTTCATGGCGATCCGCGGACGCATCAAGGTCGATTCCGGCCTGTCCGGGCGCACCATTGAGCGCTTCAACGGCATCGAGCGCTTCGCGCACTGGCTCACCGCGGTCTGCTTCATCGTCCTCGGACTGAGCGGCCTCAACCTTTCCTTCGGCAAGAGCCTGATCCTGCCGCTGATCGGGCCGGAAGCCTTCACCGGGCTCAGCACCTTCGGCAAACTGGCGCACAATTACCTGAGCTTCCCCTTCGTGTTCGGCGTGCTGTTGATGGCGGTGCTCTGGATCCGCCACAACATCTTCACCGGCGTCGACATGCAATGGTTCCGCCAGGGTGGCGGCCTGTTCTCGCGCGGCGTCCACCCGCCGGCCGGCAAGTTCAACGGCGGCCAGAAAGTGATCTTCTGGCTCGTCGTGCTCGGCGCCATCGTGCTGGCGGTGAGCGGTTACATCCTCATGTTCCCCTTCTACTTCACCGACATGGCGGGGATGCAGCTTTCCCTGATCGTGCACGCGATCGCCGGCATGGTCATGGTGGCGGTGATCCTCGGGCACATCTACATCGGCTCCATCGGCATGGAAGGTGCTTTCGACGCCATGGGCACCGGGCAGGTGGATGTCAACTGGGCCAGGGAGCATCACTCGCTTTGGGTCAAGGAACAGTCGCGCGCCGGCGGCGAGGACTGAACGCTGCCCGTGGCGGCACGGGTAGAGAATAATAGGGGGCGCAAGGGGGGAGACGGGGCGGTGGCCGGCGCCACCGCCCCAAGTCTTGCCGGAGATGGCGCTCAGCCGAGATTGCGTTCGGCGAACTCCCAGTTCAGGAGCCGCTCGATCACCGCATTGACATAGTCGGCGCGGCGGTTCTGGTAATCGAGATAGTAGGCATGCTCCCAGACATCGATGGTGAGCAGCGGCCGGACGCCCGCGACATAGACCGGCGTGTCGGCATTGCCGGTCCGCCGGATCGTCAGCCGGTCGCCCTCGAGACAGAGCCAGGCCCAGCCGGAGGCAAATTGTCCGATGGCGGCGGCGGCGAAGGCGGCGACGAACTTGTCATGATCGCCGAAGCTCCTGCCGATCAGTTCCGCCATGCGTCCGGTCGGGCGTCCGCCGCCATTGGGCCGCAGGCTGTTCCAATAGAAATCGTGATTCCAGACCTGGGCGGCGTTGTTGAACAGGCCGGCCTTGGTCGGATTGGCCGCCGAGGATTTGATGATGTCGAGCATGCCTTGCGACTTGAGATCGTCGGTCTCCAGCATGCGGTTGAGATTGGCGAGATAGCCTGCGTGGTGCTTGCCGTAATGGAAGCCGATCGTGTTGGCGGAGATCACCGGGCTCAGCGCGTCGTCGGCATAGGGCAGCCGCATCATGCTGAAAGGCGCCGACTGCGCGCGCACCAGATTGGGCGCGGCGAGACCGGCGAGCAGCGCCGCACCTGCCAGTCCTGCCGCACCGCCGATCACCCTGCGCCGCGTCGGCCCGCCGCGCATCGGCTTCGCTTGCCCACTGTTCATGGTCGTTTCCTCCCTCGGACCGGTCCGTCACCGGCAGGACAACAATAGCGTTTGCCGTTTGAAATCCGATGGCCGCGCCGCGAGACTGGTGCGATCGGGATGAGGTGGTGCATGCGCGCGGCGAAGATTGTCATGGTCCGGGCGGCGCTGACGCTGATGGTCGTCGCCGCAACGTTGCGGCCCGGCGCGGCGGACATGAGCGGACACGGCGCCATGGTCAATGCAGTGGCCGTTTCCCCCGATGGCAGGAGACTTCTGTCCGCGAGCTGGGACTACACGGTGCGCCTCTGGGACATCGGGCGGCAGGCGGAGATCAGGGTCCTCGATGGCCATGCGGCGAGCGTCAATGCCGTTCTGTTCCTGCCGGGAGCGACGGAGGCCATATCCGGGAGCTGGGACCACAAAATCATCCGCTGGGACCTGGAGAGCGGCCGCGAGATCGCTCGCCTCGAAGGCCATGTCAACAACGTGTCCGGACTGGCACTGAGCCGCGATGGCAGGCTGCTCGCGTCCGCCGGATGGGACCGCACCGTGCGGCTCTGGGATCTTGCAGAAAATCGCCTGCTGCGGACCATGGAGGGGCATCAGGCGAATGTCATGCAGGTCGCCTTCGCACTTGGGGACGCCGCGCTGGTCTCGGTCGGCTACGACCATACGGTGCGCCTGTGGGAGGTGGCGAGCGGTCGCGAGCTTGCGCTGCTGAGCGGCCATCGTTCCAGCGTCAACGCGGTCGCGGTCAGCCCCGACGGCGCGACCGCCTTCACCGGGGCCACCGACGGAAGCATCCGGATCTGGAACCTGGCCGAGCGCCGCGAGAGCGGCCGCATGCCAGGCCACACCGCTTTCGTCACCGCGCTCGCCGTTTCCGGCGACGGCCAGCAGCTTCTCTCCGGCGGCGGCGACATGCTGATGCGTCTTTGGAATCTCAAGGATGGCCGGCAAATCCGACAATTCGCCGGACATCAGAAGCCGGTCTGGAGCGTCGCGTTCCTGCCTGACGGCAGGCATGCCGTCTCCGGCGGCTTCGACGCGCTGATAAAGGTCTGGTCGCTCGAAACCGGACAGCCGGTTCCGGCGCCCTGATCCCGGCCGGCAGGCCGCCCCTCAGTTGGTGTGGCTGACGCGCGCGCTTGGCGCGGTGAAGGCCGTGTCCACGGTCATGTTCGCGTTCTGCAGGATGACGGCGGCGACGACGGCCAGAACGATGGCGGCCAGCGCACCGGCGATGAAGGCTTTCATGGTCCCTCCCTCGGCCTGAAACCCGATGCCGAATATTATACCGCGCGCGGCCATTGCCAACTCGGCATTTGCGCGGAAAGCCCGCCTTCAGCCGCCGGAGCGGCGCATCCAGGCGATCAGGTCGGCGCGGTCCTGCGGGATGGCGAGGCCGCCATACATCTTGGCACCCGGCATGAAGTCCTGCGTCGCGGCGAGGAAGCGGTCCATGGTCTCGTCCGTCCAGACGACCGGCGAATCCCGCATCGCCGGAGAATAGCGATAGCCGGGCGCGGTCCCTGCCTTGCGGCCGAAGATGCCGAAGAGGTTCGGCCCCACCGTATGCCGGCCGGCCGCGTTGATGGTGTGGCAGGCCTGGCATTTCGCCCAGAGGGCGGCGCCACGCTCGACGCTTGCCGGCTCGCCGGCCTGCGCCGGCTCAACGGCCGACAGGCCTATCGACAAGACGAAGAGCCATGCAACGCCGCGCATCGGTCGCCCTCCCGGCTGGTCATCCCAATCCGGCAAACCTATACTGAACAAGGAAGGCTTACCAAGTTCCCGGCGGGCGGAAAAGGCGGTGGGAGGCATGGAGCTCGAAGGCAGGCGCGTCCTGGTCTGCGATTGCGAAGGCACCATGCCCCTCGACGGCGCCGCGCTCGCCCGCGCCTGCGGCGCGCGGGGCGAGGCGGCGGTGGCGAACCAGCTCTGCCGCCGCGAGATCGGCCGTTTCCAGGACGCGGTGCGTTCCGGCCAGCCGCTGCTCGTCGCCTGCACGCAGGAGAGCCCGCTGTTCGAGGAGCAGCGAAGCGAACTGGGTGGCGGCGACGTCGCCTATGTCAATATCCGCGAGACCGCCGGCTGGTCGGACGAGGCGGCGGCGGCGCTGCCGAAGCAGGCGGCGCTCATCCTGGAGTCTTTGGCGCCCCGCCCCAGCCTCGCCACGGTGTCCATGAAATCGGAAGGTGTCGCACTGGTCTATGGGCGCGACGAACGCGCCATCGCCGCCGCGCGACAGCTCGCCGGCCGGCTCGACATCACCGTGTTGCTCGTCGATCCGCGGGATGTGCCGGCGCCCGCCTTGATGGACCTGCCGGTGGTGCGCGGGCGCATCGCGCGCGCGAAGGGCCATCTCGGCGCCTTCGAGCTGACGGTGAACGACTATGCGCAGCCGCTGCCTTCCTCACGCCGCGCGCTCGCTTTCGGGCCGGCGCGGGACGGCGCCACCTCGCGCTGCGACATCGTCATCGACCTCAGCGGGGGCACGCCGCTTTTCCCGGCGCACGAGAAGCGCGAAGGCTACCTGCGCGCCGATCCGGGCAACCCGGCCTCGGTGCAGAAAGCGCTGTTCGACGCGGTCGATCTGATTGGCGAGTTCGAGAAGCCGGTCTATGTCGAACTGCATCCGGAAATCTGTGCCCATTCGCGTTCGAAAAAGATCGGCTGCACGCGCTGCCTCGACAATTGTCCGACCGGCGCCATCGCGCCGGCCGGCGATCACGTGGCGATCGATCCCTTCGTCTGTGCCGGCTGCGGTACCTGCGCCGCCGTCTGCCCGACCGGCGCCGCCGAATACCTGCTGCCGGCTGCCGCCGCCCAGGCGGACCGCTTGCGCCGGCTGCTGCTGGGCTATCTCGAAGCGGGCGGCGAGGCGCCGCTGCTGCTCGTGCACGATGCCGAACACGGCGCGCCCCTCATCGATGCGCTGGCGCGCCATGGCGCGGGGCTTCCGGCGCATGTCCTGCCCTTTGCCGTGCAGTCGCTCGATGGTCTCGGCCTCGATTTCTTCGCCACTGCCTTCGCGTTTGGTGCGGCAGACGTGCGGTTGCTGACGCCGCCGGCGCGCGATGGCGGCGGTGCATTGACGGACCAGTTCGCGCTGGTGGAGGCGATCCTTTCGGGCATCGGCATGGGTCATGGCCGCGCCGGGGGGTGGGACGCCAGCGATCCCGATGTCCTGGCACAGGCGCTCGTCGCACTCGACAAGCGGCCGGGCGCACCGGCGGCGGGCCATCTGCCCATGGGCGACAAGCGCGCCATCGCGCGCCAGAGCTTGCGGCATCTCAACCGCGTCGCGGCCATGCCGGTCGAAATGCTCGACCTGCCGCAGGGCGCGCCCTTCGGCGGACTTAAGGTCGATGTTGCCGGCTGCACGCTCTGCCTCTCCTGCGTCGCCGCCTGCCCGACCGGGGCGCTGCGCGACGATCCCGACCGGCCCCGGCTCACCTTCACCGAGGATGCCTGCGTGCAATGCGGCCTCTGCCGGGCGACCTGCCCGGAGAAGGTGATCGCGCTGGAGCCGAGGCTGAATTTCCGCGAGAGCGCCATGTCGGCCATCCTCGTCAAGGAGGAGGAGCCGTTCCACTGTATCCGCTGCGCCAAGCCGTTCGGAACGAAATCCTCGATCGAGAGCATCATCGCCAAGCTGGAGGGCCGGCACTGGATGTATGCCGATGGCAAGCTGGTCGAGCGCCTGCGCATGTGCGCCGACTGCCGCATCATCGTGCAGAGCGAGCAGGCGATCGATCCTTATGCGGGCGCGCCGCGCCCCGAAGTGCGGACGACCGACGATTACATTGCCGACATGGCAAAGATCCGGCCGCGGCCGGATGACGCGGATCAGGGATGAGACGGCCGGGGCGGGGTTCCGGAACCGATCGCCGGACCCTGCTCGCGGCAGCCGGCGCGTTCGGCCTGGCCTCGCTCCTGCCCGCAAGACGGCCAGCGGCCGGCACCTTGCGCGAAGTGCGCCTGCGCGCGACATCGCGTTCCTGGCCGCTCGCCGGCGGGACGCATCCCGAAACTCCGGTCTGGTGCTATGGCGATGCGCTGCATGGGCCGCCGATTCGGGTGCGTCAGGGGGATCGGCTGCGCGTCACTCTGGAGAACCGGCTCGATCAGGAGACGACGATCCACTGGCACGGCCTGCGGGTGCCGAATGCCATGGATGGAGTGCCGCACCTCACTCAGCCGCCGGTGCGCCCCGGGGAAAGCTTCACCTATGAATTCGAATGCGCCGATGCAGGCACCTTCTGGTTTCATCCCCATCACCGCAGCTACGAGCAGATCGGCCGCGGCCTTGCCGGCGCGTTGGTGGTCGAGGAAAGGCGGCCCTATCCGGCGAACCGCGACATCGTCTGGATGCTGGGCGACTGGCGTCTGCGCCAGGACGGCACCATGGTCGATGATTTCGGCCATATGCGCGATGTCAGCCATGCCGGCCGGATCGGCAACACGGCGACGATCAATGGCCGCGTGCCGGAGGATTTCGCCGTGCGGCCGGGCGAGCGCATCCGGCTGCGACTGGTCAATGTCGCCAATGCCCGCATCTTCGCGCTCGAGTTCCGCGAGCACGCGCCGCGCATCATCGCTCTCGACGGCCATCCGGTGGCGCATCACCGGCCGGCCGACGGGCGCATCATCCTCGCGCCGGGGCAGCGGGCCGACCTGCTGCTTGACCTGACGCGGGAGGAGGGCGGGCGCTACAGCGTCGTCGACAGCTATTATCCCCGGCAGACCTACCGGCTGGTGGATATCGTCTATGGCGACCGGCCGGTGCCGGCGAGTTTCGCCGGTCCCTTCGGCGTGCCGCCGCCGGAACTGCCGCCCAATCCCCTGTCCGAGCCGGAACCGGCCGAGGCGGCGCGGCTCGATGTGCTTCTTGGCGGCGGCATGATGGGTGGCATGACCTCGGCCATGCTCGAGGGCAGGGAGACCGACCTGCGGAGCCTGCTGGGCCGGGGCTATGCCTGGGCGCTCAACGGCATCGCCGGGGCGCATCATGGCGAGGCGCCGCTGTTCGAGCTGGCGCTCGGCCGCTCCTACATCCTTGCCCTCGTCAACGACACGGCATGGCCGCATCCCATGCATCTGCACGGCCATGCCTTCCGGGTGATCGCCCGCAACGGTCGCCCGACCACGCATCGGGAATGGCGCGATACGGTGCTGCTGGAGCCGCGCGAGCAGGTCGAGATTGCGTTCCGGGCGGACAATCCCGGCGACTGGATGTTCCATTGCCATGTGCTGGAACACCAGGCCGGCGGCATGACCGCCGTGCTGCGGGTACGCTTGCAGGGCTGATGCGGCCGGCGCAGAATCATCCCGATCCGGCCACAATCGCGGCCCATTTGATCCGGAGCATCGGGATCATTCGCGATCATGCGAGGGAGTAAACCATGTTCGACCAGACCAGGCTTGGGACCCGGCTCGCCCGTGCGGGCCGTGCCGGCCGGCGGTCTGGCACGCGCGCCGCGACCCCCCCGCGCGCCGC
>JAHCJR010000035.1 GCA_026126165.1 Alphaproteobacteria bacterium | reverse complement strand
GCCGTCAAGACGCAACATCGGCCCCATCTCGCGGCCCAGGAGACCGCCTTCATGCCCCCGTCCCGGCTTCGTCCCGCCGACTACCGCGTCATGCCCTGGAAGAACGGCGGCGGCACGACGACCGAGCTGGCCGTGCATCCGCACGGCGCCGGGCTCGACGACTTCCTGTGGCGGATCAGCATCGCCGACATCGCCGCGAGCGGCCCGTTCTCCACCTTCCCGGGCGTCGACCGCACCATCATGCTGCTGATCGATCGCGCAATGGTCCTGCGCGGCGAAGAGGGTGTGGTCACGCTTCGCCAATACGCGCCGCATGGCTTCGCCGGCGAGGCCCGCATCGACGGGCTGCTCGATGATGGGCCGGTGCGCGACTTCAACGTGATGGCGCGGCGCGGACGGTTCGCCGCCACGGTGTCGGTCCTGCGTGCCGGTCGCCATTCGGCCGCGGCACGTCGCGGCGCCGTGCTGGCCTATTGCGCGGAGGGATCGGCCACCGCCGCCATCGGCGACAATGCGCCCTTCATGATCGAGCGCGGCGAAGCCGTGCTCGATCGCGCCGTGGCCGCCGATACGTCCGTCGCCATCGACGGGCGCAGCGGCACCGTAGTCATTCGCGTCGACCTTGCGGAAATCGCACCCGAAACGTCGCGCTGATCAGGCCGCCGGCTTGCCGTAGAGCCAGGGCTGGCCGGCCTTCTGCTTGGCCTCGTAGCCGTCGATCGCGTCCTGCTTCTGCATCGTCAGGCCGACGTCGTCGAGGCCGTTGAGCAGGCAGTGCTTGCGGAACGGATCGACGTCGAACTTCACGCAGCCGCCGTCCGGCCCGCGGATCTCCTGCTTCTCCAGATCGACGGTGATCACCGCGTTGGCGCCGCGCTGGGCGTCGTCCATCAGCTTGTCGAGATCGGTCTTCGAGACCTTGATCGGCAGGATGCCGTTCTTGAAGCAGTTGTTGAAGAAGATGTCGGCGAACGAGGTCGAGATCACGCAGGTGATGCCGAAATCGAGCAGCGCCCAGGGCGCGTGCTCGCGGCTCGACCCGCAGCCGAAATTGTCGCCGGCGACGAGGATCTGCGCCTTGCGGTAGGCCGGCTTGTTGAGCACGAAGTCCGGCCGCTCCTTGCCGTCGGGCGTGTAGCGCAGCTCCTCGAACAGCGCCTTGCCGAGGCCGGTGCGCTTGATCGTCTTCAGGTGCTGCTTGGGGATGATCATGTCGGTGTCGACATTGATCATCGGCAGCGGCGCCGCGACGCCGGTCAGGCTGGTGAATTTCTGCATGTTGCCTCGCCCTTCAGGCTTTTCCGATCACTGGCTGCCCCGAGGATCAGCCCTTGAATTCCCGCACGTCCGCCAGGCGGCCGGTGACCGCCGCCGCGGCGGCCATGGCCGGGCTCATCAGATGGGTGCGCCCGCCGCGCCCCTGCCGCCCCTCGAAATTGCGGTTCGAGGTGGAAGCGCAGCGCTCGCCCGGCTCCAGCCGGTCGGCATTCATCGCCAGGCACATGGAACAGCCGGGCTCGCGCCATTCGAAGCCCGCCTCGCGAAAGATGCGGTCCAGACCCTCCTGCTCCGCCTGTTCCTTCACCAGGCCCGATCCCGGCACCACCATCGCGCCGACATGGGCCGCGACCTTGCGGCCGCGCGCGATGGCGGCCGCCGCTCGCAGATCCTCGATCCGGCCATTGGTGCAGGAGCCGATAAAGACCCGGTCGACCTTGACGTCGGTCAGCCGCGTGCCGGGCTTGAGCGCCATGTATTCCAGCGCGCGCGCGATGGCGGCGCGCCGGCCCTCGTCGGCGATCTGGGCCGGATCGGGCACGGTGCCGGTGATCGGCGCCACGTCCTGCGGGCTGGTGCCCCAGGTGACGTGCGGCGCGATGGCGGCGGCGTCGATCCGCACTTCCTTGTCGTAGGCCGCGCCCGGATCGCTGGCGAAGCTGCGCCAATGCGCCACCGCCTGCTCCCAGGCGGCGCCCTTGGGCACCATGGGCCGGCCCTTGAGATATTCGAAGGTGGTCTCGTCCGGCGCGATCAGGCCGGCGCGGGCGCCCGCCTCGATCGACATGTTGCACACCGTCATGCGCCCTTCCATGGAGAGCGCGCGAATCGCATCGCCGCAATACTCGATGACATGCCCGGTGCCGCCGGCGGTGCCGACCTTGCCGATGATGGCGAGAATCAGGTCCTTG
Source organism: Alphaproteobacteria bacterium (assembly GCA_026126165.1). GTDB lineage: Bacteria > Pseudomonadota > Alphaproteobacteria > Ferrovibrionales > Ferrovibrionaceae > JAHCJQ01. The sequence continues at coordinate 26,900 of JAHCJR010000035.1, read as the reverse complement.
GCGGTGACGCCCTGGCCGAGCGCGCCATCGACCTGCACGCGCATGTTGGCGGCGCGCTGCTGGATCAGCGTCTGCGTCGCCAGCACGTGCTCGACCTCGGAGGTGCCGATACCGAAAGCCAACGCGCCGAAGGCGCCGTGCGTCGCCGTGTGACTGTCGCCGCAGACGATCGTCATGCCGGGCTGGGTCAGACCCTGCTCGGGGCCGATGATGTGCACGATACCCTGCCGGATATCGTCCATGCCGAGATAGGGCACGCCGAAATCGCGGCAATTCTGCTCCAGCGTCTCGATCTGGATCCGGCTCTCCTCGTCGGCGATGCCCTTGGAACGGTCCGTCGTCGGCACGTTGTGGTCAGCGACCGCCAGCGTGGCATCGGGCCGGCGCACCTTGCGACCCGCGGCGCGCAAACCCTCGAAGGCCTGCGGGCTCGTCACCTCGTGCACGAGATGACGGTCGATATAGAGCACGGCCGTGCCGTCGGGCTGCTGATCGACCAGATGACTGTCCCAGATCTTGTCGTAGAGCGTCCTCGCCTTCGTCATCGCGTCCTGCACCCCGTCTGCAGTTGCCCAATGCCCCAGCGCCGCCGTGCATGCGGCGGCGCGCGCCACGCCGGAGCGCGGCGCCCGATCAGCCCTCGGCCGGACCGCTGTCGCGCTTCTCCGTGATGCGGGCTGCCTTGCCCGTGCGCCCGCGCAGGTAATAGAGCTTGGCGCGGCGCACGTCGCCCCGGCGCACCACCTGGATCGAATCGATGCGCGGCGAGTAGAGCGGGAAAATACGCTCCACGCCCTCGCCGTAGGAGATCTTGCGCACGGTGAAGGAAGAGTTCAGTCCGCGATTGGAGCGGGCGATGCAGACGCCCTCGTAGGCCTGCACGCGCTCGCGCTGGCCCTCCACCACCTTCACGTTCACGCGCAGCGTGTCGCCGGGCGCGAAATCCGGCACCGCGCGCTCGGCGGTCAGCGCGGCGATCTGCTCTTGCTGGAGCTGTTGCAACAGGTTCATGGCGTCACCTTGCCTTCTTCTCTCGTTTGTCCCGGGAGGCCAGATAGCGCTCCCACAGGTCCTTTCGCCGCGCCTCGGTCAGTCGCTCCGCCTCGGCGCGGCGCCATTGGCGGATCCTTTCGTGATGGCCGCTCAGCAGCACCTCCGGCACCGCCCGACCCTCCCAGACCACCGGCCTGGTATACTGGGGATATTCCAGCAGACCGGCCGTGAAACTCTCCTCCTCCAGCGAGGCCGCCTCGCCCATCACGCCGGGCAACAGCCGCACCACCGCATCGAGCAGGGCCATCGCCGCGATCTCGCCGCCCGAAAGCACGAAATCGCCGATGCTCACCTCGGTCAATCCGCGCGCTTCCAGCACGCGCTCGTCGACCCCTTCGAAGCGACCACACAGGATGGTCGCGCCGCCCGCCCGCGCCAGCTCGCCGACCAACGCCTGGTCCAGCGGCCTGCCGCGCGGGCTCATGCAGAGACGGGGCTGGCCCGGCCGCTCGCGCGGCGCCACCCCGTCGATCGCCGCCGCCAGAATGTCCGGCCGCAGCACCATTCCAGGACCCCCGCCGCAGGGCGTGTCGTCCACGGAGCGGTGTTTATCGCGCGCGAAATCGCGGATGTCCACCGTTTCCAGCAGCCAGACCCCCTGGGCCAGCGCCCGGCCGCACAGCGAATGGCCGAGCGGCCCCGGAAACATCTCCGGGAACAGGGTCAGCACCCGCGCCTGCCATGGCGCCGCCGTCATCTCACCCCTCCCGCCGCGCCGCCGTGTCCGCCTCGCCCGGCCAGTCCGCCGGCGGATCGGCGCGCAGCCGTCCCGACGCGAGGTCCACCTCCGGGACCATGGCGCGGCTGAAAGGCAGATAGAAGCTCTCCGCCCCGGGCCGCGCGATCTCCAGCAGATCGCCGGCGCCGAAATTCACCACCGCGCTTACACGCCCGAGTTGCGTCCCGTCCATCCGCTCGACCACCAGTCCGATCAGGTCCGCCTGGAAGAATTCATCCTCGTCCAATGCGGATTCCGGAAGGCGGTCGCGGTCGATATAGAGTCGCGTGCCGCGCAGCGCCTCCGCCGCATTGCGGTCGGCCACCCCCTCGATCCGCGCCAGCGCGCCAGCCTTCGCCGGACCGCTGACCTTGACCCGGAACTCGCGGCGGCCGCTCTCGTCGCTCAAGGGGCCATAGGCACCTACATCCTGCGGCCGGGCGGTGAAACAGCGGAGCTTGACGAGACCGGCCACGCCATGGGCGCCGACGATTTCCGCCAGGCAGACGCGCTTCTTCATGCGCGCCCGGCCTCCGGGCCGGGCCTAGCCGGCCGCCGCGTCCGCGCCGCCCGCAGCCGCCTGCGCCGCCTTCAGGCGCTCCTGCGCCTTGGCCTTGGGCTGGGCCTTCTTCGGGTTGCTGCCCGCCTGCCACTTGACCAGGCCGGCCTGCGAGAGGAAGCGCGCGACACGATCGGTCGGCTGGGCGCCACGCTCCAGCCAGAACTTCGCGCGTTCGGCATCGAGCTTCACGCGCTCGGCGCTGTCCTTGGGCAGCATCGGGTTGTAGCTGCCGATCCTCTCGATGAAGCGGCCATCCCGGGGCGAGCGGGCATCGGCGATGACGATGCGATAGTAGGGGCGCTTCTTGGCCCCGCCACGGGTCAGTCGGATCTTCAGAGACATGTCTTCAAACCTTTCCTTGAACGTTGTTCCCGGTATCCCGGATGCCGATAGTCACTGGAACCTGCCGAGCAGCCCGCCAAGGCCGGAGCGCATCATGCCCTTCTGCCCGAGCTTGCCCATCTGCTTCATCATCTGCGCCATCTGCAGATGCTGCTTGAGCAGGCGGTTCACGTCCTGCACGCTGGTGCCCGAGCCGGCCGCGATGCGGCGCTTGCGCGAGGCATGGATCAGTTTCGGATTGCGCCTCTCAGCCGGCGTCATCGAGCCGATGATCGCCTCCTGACGGGTCAGCATCTTCTCGTCGATGCTGGCCTGCGAAAGCTGCTTCTTCATCTTCTGCACGCCGGGCAGCATGGACAGCACGCCCTGCATGCCGCCCAGCTTGCGCATCTGCTGGAGCTGGGCGCGCAGATCGTCGAGGTCGAAGTCGCCCTTCTTCATCTTGGCGGCGATCTTCTCCGCCTCTTCCTTCTCGATCGTCTCGGCGGCCTTCTCCACCAGGCTGACCACATCGCCCATGCCGAGGATGCGCGAGGCGATGCGCCCGGGATGGAACGGCTCGATCTCGTCCAGCTTCTCGCCGATACCGATCAGCTTGATCGGCGCGCCGGTGACCGCGCGCATCGACAGCGCCGCGCCGCCGCGCCCGTCGCCATCCACGCGCGTCAGCACGATGCCGGTGACGCCGACGCGCTCCTTGAACTGGCGCGCCACGTTGACCGCGTCCTGTCCGGTCAGGGCATCGGCGACGAGCAGGGTCTCGTGCGGCGAGACGGCATCGCGTACCGCCTGCACCTCCTGCATCAGCGCCTCGTCGATATGCAGCCGGCCGGCGGTGTCGAGCATCACCACGTCGTAGCCCTGAAGCTTCGCCGCCTGCAGCGCCCGCTTCGCGATATCGACCGGCATCTGGCCGGCAACGATGGGCAGGGTCGGCACGCCGACCTGCTCGCCCAGCACCCGGAGCTGCTCCTGCGCCGCCGGGCGGTAGACGTCGAGGGATGCCATCAGCACCTTGCGCCGCTCGCGCTGGACGAGGCGGCGGGCGATCTTGGCGGTGGTCGTCGTCTTGCCGGAGCCCTGCAGGCCGACCATGAGCACCGGCACCGGCGCCGGTGCCATGAGGTCGATCTCCGCCGCCTCCGATCCCAGCATCTCGGTCAACTGGTCGTGCACCAGCTTGACCACCATCTGGCCAGGCGTCACCGAACGCAGCACCTGGGCGCCGACCGCCTTGTTGCGCACCTGGTCGATGAAGCTTTTCACCACCGGCAGCGCCACGTCGGCCTCGAGCAGCGCCACGCGCACCTCGCGCAGCGCCTCGTTGACATCGGCGTCCGTCAGGGCGCCGCGCTTGGTGAGCCGGTCGAAAACCGAGGTCAGGCGGCTGGAAAGTGAATCGAACATGGCGGCTGGTCGCGCTGTCCCTAATCCAACGGCAAAAGCGCCGGTGCGCGACACTCGCGGACCGACGCCGGAAAACCGGCGCGGACCCTAGGATCTTGGCCGGTGCGAGTCAAGCGGCGTCTGCCGCGGACGACAATCCTAGGCGAGAGCGGTGGCCATTTCCGCCAGATGGGCTGGCGAGAGGGTGCCGACCAGGATCGCACCGACCGAGGGCAGGCCGGCGAGCAGGCGCAGCGCCGCCGCCGGGTCCGGCTCCCGCCCGCCATCGAGCGGCTTCTTGACCAGGGCGGCCTTGCCCCGCGCCGCCAGCAGATCGAGCAGCGAGGCAAGGCTCATGTCCGCCCGGTTCAGCGTCAACATGACCAGATCGAGCGCCTCCGCCGCCATGGCCCCGCCTTCCGCGGTCTTGCAGGAAAAGCCGGCGGCGCGCACCAGGCCGCGCGCCTTCAGCGCCACGACCTCCGCCATGGCCGGACCGAATTTCTCCGGCCCCTCCGCTATCCCGTCCGAATGAACGAGCAGGATGTCCACGTGATCGGTGCGGAGTCGGCGCAGGCTCGCCTCCAGGCTGGCGCGGATCGAAGCCGGCCGGAAATCGAAGTGCGAGCGTCCGTCCTCGAACCTCTCGCCCGCCTTGGTGCAGAGCACGACCCGATCGCGCCGACCGGCCAGTGCGCGGCCGAGCCGCGCCTCGCTGCTGCCATAGGCCGGTGCCGTGTCGAACAGGTTGACGCCGAGATCGAGCGCAAGACCGACCAGCCGGTCGATTTCGCCATCGCCCGGCAGCGCGGAGGGCTGCGCCAGCTTCAGGCCCTCGCTCCGCCCGAAGCGGACCGTGCCGAGGCCAAGCAGGCCCACGCGCAGACCGGTCGAGCCCAGCGTCCTCAACTCCATGTCACCGTCTCCCAGGGCGGATCGGCGAGGTCCGGCGCCGGCCAGCCGGCCGGCAGGTCGGGCAGCGTCGGACCGGACGGGCGCAGTCCCGCCGCCGCCAGGCCATCCAGCGCCATGTCGGCCAGGCGCGGCGCCAGCGCGAGCTTCGAGGGGAAGCCGAAAATGACCGGCCCTTCCCCTTGCCAGAGCGGATCGCTCGGCCGCGCGCCGGCTGCCCCGCGCGCCTCGGCGCGGTCGATGCGCAGGCTGGCGAAACGCAGGCTCCCGATCAGCGCCGGATCGAGCAGCGCCGCAAGGCGGGCGCGGCCGGCCGCGATCAAGGTCGCCGGCGCCATCGCCACGCCATCCTCGGCGAGGCCGCCGCCGAGATACCAGACCGCCGCGCCATCGCGCGCGCGGTGGCTGGTGACGGTGAGCAGCGGCTTGTCCGACAGGCCGAGCGCATGCCCGTAGAGTTCGGGCAGCGCGCCCTTGGCCATCAGCATGTGCAGCGGCCGGGTCTGGGTGGCAAGGCGCGCGCCGGCCTGGCCGGCCAGTTCCTGCGTCCCTGCCCCGGCCACGACGAAGACACGCGCGGCCGTGAGCGCGAGACGACGCCCGTCCGGTCCGGCCAGCTCGACGCTGCCACCGGCAAGGGCGACAGGGACCGCGCGCAGGATGCGGCCTTCATGACGGCGCGCGAGCAGGGCGAGAAGCGCCGGCACGTCGAGCACCGGTTCATCGAGCCGCAGCACTCGTCCGATGCCCGGCCGCCCGCGCAGGGCCGCCGGCCAGTCCTCGGGCGAGAGCGGCTGCACCACGCCCGCCAGGCCGGCGCGCGCGCCGGCCGCGAGCAGCCGTCCGGCCAGCCCCTCGCCCAGCCACAGATGGGTGGCAGGCGCGGCGGCCGAGAGCGGCCGCAGGTCCACATCGCCCTGGCCGGCGAGCGCGCGGCGCCAGCGCTCCGGCGCATCGGCGAGCGCCCGGCTCGCTGCCCCGGCCAGGCCATCCAGCGCATATTTCATGCCGCCATGGATGATGCCCTGCGCGGCGATGGTCTGTCCGGCACCGAGCCGCTCGCGCTCGACCAGCAGCGCGCGATAGCCGGCCGAGACCAGCCGGTCGAGCAGCCAGAGGCCGGCGATGCCCCCGCCCACCACCAGGCAGTCGAGCGCGGGCGGCCTCACCTGGCCAGCTTGGCAATGGTGGCGGAAGTGGAAAAGCCCGGCACGAAATCGGCAAGAAGCACCTCGCCGCCCCAGCCGCGCACCAGATCGCCGCCCACGACGCCGGCAAGCTCGTAATCGCCGCCTTTGACCAGCACGTCCGGACGCAGCCGCTCCAGCAGCGCGAGAGGCGTGTCCTCGGCAAAGACCACGACCAGATCCACCTGCTCCAGGGCGGCCAGGACGCTGGCGCGCGCAGGCGCCGGCTGCACCGGCCGGCCGGGACCCTTAAGGCGCGCAACCGAGGCATCGTCGTTGATGGCGAGGACGAGCCGGTCGCAGGCGGCACGCGCCTGGCCGATCAGCGCCAGGTGCCCGGGATGGATCAGGTCGAAACAGCCGTTGGTGAAGCCGATGCGCAGGCCCTCCGCCCGCCACCGCGCCACCCGGTCCGCGGCCGCGGCGGCATCGAGGATCTTGTCCGCTTGCGCATCGAGGCCGGAGCGGCGCAGCGCGGCGAGCAGGTCGGAGCGATGGGCGACCGCCGTGCCCACCTTGCCGACCACGATGCCGGCGGCGAGCGAGGCCAGACGCGCGGCATCTTCGGGCGGCGCGCCGAGGGCGAGTGCTGCGCCGAGGCAGGCGACGACCGTGTCGCCGGCACCCGAGACATCAAAGATCTCCCGCGTCTCGGCCGGCAGGTGCAACGCCTTGCCCTCCCGCCGGACGAGGCTCATGCCCCGTTCCGCCCGGGTCACCAGCATGGCGTCCGCGCCTGCCATGGCAAGCGCGGCCCGCGCCGCCGCTTCGATCTCCGCATCGCTTGCAGCCGGGAGGCCGGTCGCCGCCGCAAGCTCGCGCGCGTTGGGCTTGAGCAGATCGGCGCCGGCATAGCGCGAGAGGTCGCGGGACTTGGGATCGACCACCACCGGCCGGCCGGCGGCGCGCGCCGCCGCGATCAAGCCCTGAAGCACGCGCGGAGTGAGCGCGCCCTTGGCATAGTCCGACAGGATGACGAGGTCGCATTCGCCCATCGCCGCCTTCGCCGCGGCGATCAGGCGCGCCTCGACCTCCGCTTCCGCCGGCGCGGTCGATTCGCGGTCGGCGCGCAGGAGCTGCTGGCCGGCGGCGATGTAGCGGATCTTCTCGGTGGTGGGACGGGACGGATCGCCGATCAGCCGGGCGCTCGCCAGCGGCTCGCCGGCAAGGGCCTGCGCCAGCTTCTCGCCCGCCGCATCCTCGCCCACCAGCCCGACCAGCACGACGCGCGCGCCGAGTGCCGCCACGTTGCGCGCCACGTTGCCGGCCCCGCCCGGCATGCTTTCCTCGCGAACGACCGAGACGATCGGGATCGGCGCCTCGTAGGAGATGCGCTCCACCGTGCCATGGACGTAGCGGTCGAGCATGACGTCGCCCGCGACCAACAGACGCGCCTCGTGCAGTTTTGCAATCCAGCTTTCCAGCGACATGGCCGGCATTATGGCCGGTTTCGTCGCCGACGCCAGCGCGCCGCGGCGGCTCAGGCGCCGGCTTGCGGCGGCTCGCGGAAGGCCTGCCAGCGTTCGCGGCCGCCGCGATTCTCGAGGATATTGACGAGCGCCACCACGGGCCGCCGGTCGTAGCGCCGGCCGGCCTCCTTCAGCAGCTCCTGCGCCGCCTCGTCGAGGCCGAGGCCGGCGCGCCAGGCGCGGTTGGAGATCATGCCGACGAAGGCATTGGCCACCGCGACGATGCGGGCCGGCAGCAGGATCGCTTCGCCGGCAAGGCCGCGCGGCCCGCCGCTGCCGTCCCAATGCTCGCGGAGCTGGCGCAGGGTCTCGACCACCGGCCCGTCGAACTCGATGCCGTCCAGCAGTTCGGCCGAGGCCATCACGCTCTCGCGCACGCGGCGCATCTCCTCCTCGCTGAGCGGCGTATCCTTGACCAGCAGCGCGCTCGGCACGCCGATCTTGCCGACATTCATCAGCGCAGCGGCAATGCGCACCGTCTCGCGCTCGGTCCGGTCGAGTTCCATCTCCCCGGCCAGCGCGCCGGCGACCTCCGCGACCCGCTCGGAATGATGCGCGGCATAGGGGTCGCGCCGGTCGACCAGCTCGACCAGGGTGCGCACCAGCCGGTCGAGCGTGCGCTCGCGCCGGTCGCGCTCGCGCACCAACTCGGTGATGTCCTCGATCACCAGCAGGACGCCGCCCGGCTCGCCATCCGCCGCGTCGGCGGGCAGCGGCAGATGTTCCGTCCTGACCATGCGTTCCTCGCCGGCGATCGGCATGACCTGGGTCGAAGTCTGGCGCTCGCCGGAGGCGATGGCGAGCCGGTTCAGCCGCTCGAGTTCCGCCGCGCGGCCGGGCCCGAGCAGGCTCGCCAGATCCTTGCCGATCATGTCGTCCGCCGCGATGCCGGCGAGCGCCGCCGCCTGGCGGTTGGCGAAACGGACCTTGCCATCGGCGCCGAGCGCCTGGATCGCCGTCGGCTGGCCGTCGGTCACCAGGCGCATGAAGCGCGACAGGCCGCCGAAGCGCTCCGCCAGCAGGCGGAACCGCTCCGCCGCCTGCGCGGCGCGGCGCGAGCTGCCATGGCGCCAGACCGCGAAGATCAGCAGCGCGAGCAGCAGCACCGCGCCGATGCCGCTCCACAGCAGGGCCCGCACGCGCAGTTCCGATTCCGCCAGCGCCTCGGCGCGGCCGATCTTGCGCACCAGGATCCAGGGTGCCTCCGCCAGCGCCCGGCTCGCCACCAGCACCGCCTGCCCGGCATGGTCGATGCCGGTGCCGAAGCCGCCGGGATTCTCGAGGGCGAACAACTCCGCCGAATCGGGTGTCCCGCGGGCGATGCGCCGGCTGAGCGGCGGCGTCCCGTCGGCAAGGCGGGAGAGGATCAGGAGGCCGCCCGGCTCGCCGCGCACCAGCAGCGTTTCGGCGCTGCGCGCCGTCTCGCCCGGCTGCGCCAGGCGGCGCTGCAACTCCTCGCCCGCCGGCCGCACGCCCACCAGATAGCCGATCTCGCGCGGCACGCCCTGGACCTGCACCGCATGGACCGGCTGCACGAAACCGATCGCCGGGCTGCCATCGGCACCGGCGAAGATGTCGATCAGCATCGCCCGCCCGGCCTCGCGCTGGCGCAGCCGCGCGCCAAGCTCGCCATCGAGCGGCGGCATCCCGGCGCTGGCGGCCAGCGGGCGGTGATCGGGTCCGACCAGGGCGATGCCCGCCGTGCCCGCCCGCGCCACGTTGGCCGGCACGGAAGCGGCCTCGCGCGCCGGGGCGAAGCCGGAACGCTCCGCGCTCGCCTGCAGGAGGTGGCGGAGATAGGCGGCCTGCGCCGGCTCCTCGGTCACGCCGGTGCGCGCGCCGCCGGCGAGCGCGAGTTCGGTCATGTAGAGCTGCAGCGAGGCATTCTCCGCCAGTTCGCGCAGCACTGCCCATTGCCGGGCCAGCCATTCATCGACCGCGGCGGCGCGACTGTCGGCGACCAGCCCGAGCTGTGCCTGCCAGGCGCGCAAATCGCGCCCGGCCTCCAGCGCGGCAAAGCGCACGATGAGGGCGATGCCGGCGATGGCGGCAAGCAGGAGGACCAGCGAGGCGACGAGACCGATGCGCCTTGCCTTCGCCGCGGCCGCCTCGATCTGCGCCTGCTGCTCCTCGAACATGCCCCCTCCCGATGCCTCCGCCCGCGCCGGATCCCGAGACTAGCTGCCCGCAGTTCCGTGCGAAAGCCGGAGCGCCGCCCGGTGGCCGGCACGAAAGAAAAAGGCGGCGGTCCCACGACCGCCGCCTGCCCCCTCAGAGTGAAATGTTGCCGCGCCCTCAGGCAACAGACTTGCGACGCCGCAGGCCGTAACCCAGACCGAGCAGGCCGAGGCCCAGCAGGCCGAGGGTCGCCGGCTCCGGCACATCCTCGTAGCTGAGCTTGAAGTTCACGCCGAACACATCGGCGTTTGTCTGGAAGGCGTAGATGTTCAGCGTGTAGTTGCCCGCCGCGATGTTGTTGCTGAAGCTGCCGAGATCGGCGTTGACGCAGCCGATCGGCACGCCTGTGCCGCCGGGGGCGCAGGGATCGATCTGGCCCGGGAAGGCGGTGAAGAGCACGTCCGTCCCGCCAGGGCCGACCAGTTCCACGGTCGCGGTGTCATCGGCCAGGATAAGGAGTTCGAACAGCCCGGCCGCGGCGGTGAAGCTCACCGAAAAGACCGCCGTCGCATTGGGATTGGTGCGGTCGGCCGCGTTCGGGGCGATGATGCCGCCAATTCCGGTATTGTCATAGCTGATCCAGCTCGCGCCCGGAATGGAGCCCCAGGCGGGATGAGGCGTGATGTCCGTGACCGTCCCGACATTGACGCTGATAAGCGCGTTGTCGGTGCCCGACGCGATCGTTGCCGCATCCGCCACCGAACCGATTGAAAGTGCCGACAGCGCCACCGCGCCCAATGCACCGGTAAGGATCTTGTTCATCGCACCCGCTCCCTTGCGTCAAATCCGAAATCCAGTCGGTTTCTGGCAGATAGCCAAGCAACGCCCGTGCCAGACTTCCCCGCTGCGCCAGTTCAACGGCTTAGCCGACCCCAGCTTGCCCCCGCGGCCGACGCGCGTAAGGAAAGATTTACAATCCTGGCGAACCATGTAAGGCATCCGGACGGATCCAAGGATCGGGGAAGGGGCAGGAAGGGCGCATGAAACGCGGGGCGCTGCGGCGGCTCAAACCGCCGATCCTTGTGCTCTGGATGGCGTTCGCACTGACGCCGCCGGCCGCCGCCAGCACGCCGGAGACGCCTGGGCAGCCCAGCTTCTTCGGCTCGACCGAGGTCCGCCGCGAGAATCTTGCGCCCTTCCCGAAATGGACCGGCATGCTGGAGCGGCGGCTGGCGGAGCAGGCCGCGGGCGCGCGCGATTGCCGGCGCGGCCCGGTCAATGCCTGCAACCTGTCCGAGCTTCAGGACTTCCTGCGCCGCCAGCGCGGCCGGCCGGTCGAGGAACAGATCCGGGCCGTCAACACCTTCATGAACCGCCGGCCCTATATCGTCGACATGGTCAACTGGGGCGTCGAGGATTACTGGGCGAGCCCGGGCGAGTTCATCGAGAAGGACGGCGATTGCGAGGATTACGCGATCGCCAAGTTCTTCGCCCTGCGCAGCCTCGGGCACGAGGAACTGGACCTGCGGGTGGCGGTGGTGCAGGACCTCAACCTCAAGGTCGCGCATGCCGTTCTGGTGGTCCGGCTGGATCGGCGGATCCTGGTGCTCGACAACCAGATCTCACAGGTGGTCGAGGAGAAGCTGATCCGCCATTACCGGCCGGTCTATTCGATCAGCGAACGGCACTGGTGGCTGCACCGACAGCCCTGACCTCTCGCGCGCCCTCTCGTGTCAGCGCAGCGCCTGCAGCAGGCGCATCGCCTGCGACTTGCAGCCGGCCTCCGAGAGCCAGCGCACGCGTTCGGCATCGCTGCCGAGATCGCCGGGAATGAGCTTGAGCGTGATGCGCTGTGGCACGGCGCGCTTGCCGGCGCGGATCAGATACTCCGCCCCGTCGCGCAGCGGCACGGAAGCGGGCCAGAGCGTCAGGGTCTGACCCGGCTGCCAGGCCATCTGCGCCTGCGCGCCGGTGTTCGAATCCTGCACCGAGCCGCTATCGCTCGCCGCCGCGCCCTGGCGACGGATCTCGACCTGACCGGCCGCCGGCACGCAATGCAGCCCCGCATTGTAGCCTTCCACCGCATAGATCGCGCCATGGGAATAGGCGCCGCCGCGCACCGCGCCCAGCACTTGCCCGCGCGCCTGTTCCTTGGCAAGCGACTGCAAGGTGGCGATCAGGCCGCGATCCTGCGCCCGCGCCGGGCCGGGCAGCGGGCCGGCGAAGGGACCGCGCAGGGTGCGCACACTGCCATCGGCGGCCACGATCGTGATCTCGGCGCCATCGGGGAGAGTGAGGGGCTGGCCCTTGACCAGCAATTCGCCCGGCGCCGGCTTGCCGTGACTGGACCGGATGACGACCATCTGTTCGTCCGCCTGTGCCGCGCCGGCCTCGAGGCCGGCGACGAACATGAACGAAACGATCAACCAGGCTATGGGTTTGGCCGACATGGTTTCCCCCGCTCGCAGAACTTGACTATGCAGAATATACGAAAGGCGCCGCAAGGGGGACCATTGATGGAGGTCACAGTCCGGCGCGACTCAGGCGCCGGCGGCGGCGACCTCGCGGATCAGGCGAACATGGCGCGGCAGCAGATCGCGCAGCGCATAGCGCTCGACGATGCCCTGCCGGGCGGCGGCGCGGATCGGCGCCATGCGGCCGGGATCGTCCAGCGCCTCCCCGATGCGCTCGGCGAGATGCTCGGGGCTGAAAAAATCGGCGAGCAGGCCGTTATGGTTGTCGGCGATCATCTCGCGGATCGGCGCGGTGTCGGAACCGACCACGAGACAGCCGGTCGCCAGCGATTCCATGAGCGACCAGGATAGCACGAAAGGCACCGTCAGATAGACATGCACCGAGGAGGCGCGCAGCACCTGGCGATAGAGCGGATAGGGCAGCGAGCCGGTGAAATGCAGCCGGGCCAGGTCGAGCCCGGGCAGTTCCTCGAGCATCTTCTGCCGGTAGCTCTGTCCTTCCGGCAGTTTCCGGCCATAGGCGACCCGGTCGTCGCCCACCACCACCGCATGCATGCCGGGCCGGCGCTCCTGCAGCAGCGCCACCGCGCGCATGAATTGCGGGAAGCCACGATAGGGTTCCATGCCGCGCGTCGCGTAGGTGACGATTTCGGGAACGTGCGACAGGTCGAGACCCGGCAGGACCAGCTTCGCCCCCGGCTCGGGCGAAAAGAATTCCACGTCGATGCCATCGTGCAGGCAATGCAGCCGGCTCGCCCAGGGTTCGGGGAACTGGGCGCGCTGGAACTCGGTCGGCGACAGTCCGGCATCGCATTGGGCGAGATCGAGCAGGATCGGCGCGTTGCGGGTGCGGATGCGGCATTCGTCGTCGAGAGAGATGCTCGCCGGATCGACGAAATCCGCATCCGAGCCGCGCGCGCGGTAGAACCATTCGAAATAGCAGAGCAGTTTCGTCTTCGGAAAGGCATCCTTCACGTAGAGCGTCGGGCCCCAGCCGGAATGGCCGCAAACGATATCCGGCTCGAAGCCCTGCCGCTTCAACTCGAGCGCCATGCGATAGACCGCCTGGCCGGTCAGCACCGCCTCTTCCAGGTTGCGGACATAGTGATGCGTCGCCGGGTTGGCGGCGCGCGCCGGCTTGTAGTGGACGCGCGTCACGCCGGGCAGTTCGCCATTGGCATTCGTGGTGCCGAACACCACGCGGTTGCGCGGATCGGCGGCGAGCGCGGTGGCGACGAAGCGATACTGGGCGGGAAAATTATTGTGCAGGAAGAGAACGCGCATGCCCTTGACCTTCGCTGTTGCCCGGCACTCCGGCGCACCCCGCCCAAGTCTAGTCACCGCCTGCCGGAAGGCGAGTAAATACCGGCCCGTCCGCCGGGATTAACTCAATCTCAAGCAAGTTTTCGTGAGCTAGAGGGCAAACCGGACCGCCATCGCCCGCGGCCTAAGGGCGGTTCTTCCTCGCGGCCAGGGGATATCGGGAGACAGCGTCGATCATGCCGAAGGCGATGACAGAGGAACGCGGCCCCTCGCAGGAAGTGCTGCTGGCCGACTACGCGGCGCGGCTCGTCCATCACAAGACGGGCCGAACCGCCGTCTGGCTGCATCTCTCGCGCCTCAGCCCGGTCAACCGGCGCGAACACCATCTGCGCATCGCCGCCGCCACCTGCGAGCCGCTGGCCCGACGGCACGAGGGGCAGATGTTCGTGCTGGCCAATTCCGACATCGTCATGGTGGTGCGCGGCGCCAGCCGGGCGGAGGTGGAGAAGACCGTCTTTCGCCTGCGCTATCTCTTCGCCGAGGACCCGGTGATCGGCAGCGAGGAGGGCGACGGGGTGCCGCGCTTCTCCACCTGCCTCGACCTGGAGGGCGAGCACCTGCGCTTCCTGCGCATGGCCGAGGCAGCGCTGGTCGAGAGCGAGAAGCGGCGCAAGGAAGCGGCGCGCGCCGATCTCGCGCCCGCCGCCGGCACGCCGCCCCGTGCCCCGCCGCGCACGCCGGTCGATCCGTCCGCGCTCGCCCGCTTCGAGACGCAGCTCAACGCCGTCGACATCGCCCCGCTCGCCCGGCGCCAGCCGGTGGCCGCGATCCTGCCCGGCGAGGCGCCGCGCGCCATCTTCGAGGAGCTCTACGTCGCCGTCTCCGAGCTGGGCCGCCGGCTGATGCCCGAGACCGATCTCGCCGCCGACCGCTGGCTGTTCCAGCGCCTGACCCACACGCTCGACCGCCGCCTGCTGCGCATCGTGCCCAAGCTCGAAGGGCTGACCCAGAGCGCCACGGCGCTCAACCTCAACGTCGCCACCATCCTCTCGCCGCAGTTCCTCGCCTTCGACGAGGCGCTGCGCCAGGTGACGCGCAAGACCATGCTCATCGACCTGCAGCCGGTGGACATCTTCGCCGATATCGGCGCCTTCATCTTCGCCCGCGACTTCGTGCGCGAGCGCGGCTACCGGGTCTGCCTGGACGGGCTCAACCATCTGACCTTCCCGCTGCTCCTGCGGGAGGAGCTGGATTTCGACTTCCACAAGATCGTCTGGTCCTCCGACATGGCGCAGGAGGCCGATCCGAAGCACCGCCAGCGCTTCGAGCAGGCGCTCGCCGAAGCCGGCGCGGCGCGTGTCATCCTGTGTCGCTGCGATGGCGAGCGGGCCATCGCCTTCGGCCACGGCCTCGGCATCACCATGTTCCAGGGGCATCATGTCGATCGCCTGCTCGGCCACCAGCCGAGCCGGGCCGGCGGGCGGCCCGCCGCCTGAACTTCGCCCGCCCTATTGCGGCGAGCGCTTGGCGAGGATGCGCTGGAGCGTTCGCCGGTGCATGTTGAGTCGGCGCGCCGTCTCCGAGACATTGCGGTCGCACAGTTCGAACACGCGCTGGATATGCTCCCAGCGGACGCGGTCGGCGGACATGGGCTGCTCCGGCGGCGGCGGCCGGCTGCCGGAGGAGGCAAGCAGCGCCGCCTCCACGTCGTCGGCATCCGCCGGCTTGGCCAGATAGTCGATGGCGCCCGCCTTGACCGCGGCCACGGCCGTGGCGATGTTGCCATAGCCGGTCAGCATGACAATGCGCGTCTCCGCCCGCTCCTGGCGCAGTGTGCTCACCACGTCGAGCCCCGACCCATCGGCGAGTTTCAGGTCGACCACGGCGAAGGCCGGCGGACTTGCCTTGGCCTGCGCCACGCCGCTGGCCACCGAATCGGCCGTCGCAACGACGAAACCACGCTTCTCCATGGCGCGGGCAAGGCGCGTGCGGAACGGCTCGTCGTCGTCGATGATCAGCAGGGTCCTGTCGTTGGCATCGGCTGCAAGCATTCTCGGCACTCCGGCTTTCTGGTCCTCCGCCACTATACATGCCCGGCGCGGAGGTCGGGATGGACCGGCATATGCGCCTCCTCGTCCAGCCGCGCCCGTTCCCAGGCGACGCTGACCAGGCAGCCGCCGGCCGGGTTATTGGCGAAGCGCACGCTGGCGCCGGTATGTTCGAGCAGCGTCTTGGCGATGAACACGCCGAGCCCCATGCCGCCATCGTCGGGACGGCTGGTGACATAGGGCTCGCCCAGCGCGCCGAGGATGTCGACGCTGATTCCCGGTCCGTCATCGAGCACGCGCAGCATGAGGCGCTGGTCCGTCCAGGAGAGGGAAACCGTGACCCGCGTGCGCGCAAAATCGAAGGCGTTCTGCAGCAGGTTGCCGAGGCCGTGCAGGATCTCCGGCCGGCGCGTCACTTCCGGCTGGGCGCCCGCGCTCAGGACCTCGATCTCGCAGGCGATGCCCGGCTTGCGGTGCGGCGCCATCGCCTCCTCGACCAGCGCGCCGATCGGCAGGCGGGCGATCGCCGCCTGATCCTCCACGGGACGCCGCTGGGAGAGTTGCGCCAGAATTTCCCGGCAGCGGTCGGCCTGGCTCGAGAGCAGGCGCACATCCTCGACGAAAGGGCTTTCCGGCGGCAGCTCGCGCAGCAACTCCTTCGCCACCAGGACGATGGTGCCGAGCGGCGTGCCCAGTTCGTGCGCCGCCGCCGCCGCCAGTCCGCCGAGCGCGGAGAGCTGCTGCTCGCGCGCGAGCACGAGCTGGGTGGCGGCGAGCGCGTCCGCCATGCGCCTTGCCTCCGCCGCCACCTGCCAGGCATAGATCGCGACGAAGCCCATGCCCAGCACCAGCGCGGTCCAGGTGCCGGCAACATAGAGGTCCGGCAGCATGATCGCCGGCTCGCCCCAGGGCAGCGGCAGGTGCAGGAAGGCGAGCAGGGTGACGAGCGCCAGCACCAGCAGCGCGAGACCGACGGTGGAGACCAGCGAGAGGATGGTGGCGGAAATGGTGACCGGCACCAGCAGCAGCAGCGCGAAGGGATTCTTGAGCCCCCCGGTCAGGAACAGCAGGAGGGCGAGCTGCAGCACGTCGAGGGCAAGCTGGCTCGCGGCGCTGCGATCGTCCAGCCGGTGCGCGGAAGGGTAGATGAGAAAGATCGCCAGGTTGAAGGCCAGGTAGCTGGCGACGATCAGCAGCGCCGGCGTCAGGGGCACCTGGAAACCGAGGCCGAAATGCACGAACAGAAGCGCCAGCGCCTGTCCGACCAGCGCAATCCAGCGGATCGTCACCAGCGTGCGCAGCCGGAGCCGTCCGACCCGGCCCGCGCCGGGCAGCAGCCGCAATCCGCCGGCGCCGCCCGCTACCTCCGTCGTGCCGCCTGATTCGCTCATGAACGGAGGTTAGCACCCGCGCGCGCCGGCCTGAAGGCCGGTGCTGGCGCGAGGCGGCGCGGCGCGGCATAGTGGCGGCATGGCACCCGTCATCGAGGCGATCGGCCTCAGCAAGAGTTTCGGCAGCGTGCGCGCGGTCGACGACATCCATTTCAGCGTCGCCGAAGGCCAGATGGTGGCCCTGCTCGGCGGCAACGGCGCCGGCAAGACCACCACCATCTCCATGTTGCTCGGCCTCTTGTTGCCTAGCTCGGGCGAGATCCGCGTACTCGGCCACGACATGCTGCGCGAGCGCCACCTGGTGCTGCCGCGGATGAACTTCTCCTCGCCCTATGTCGATCTGCCGCACCGGCTCAGCGTGCGGGAGAACCTCGTTGTCTATGGCCACCTCTACGGTATCGCGCAGGTGGCGCGCCGGATCGGGGAACTGGCGGACGCACTCGACCTGACCGCACTGGTGGAGCGGCCGTTCGGCCAGCTCTCCGCCGGCCAGAAGACGCGCGTGGCGCTGGCCAAGGCGCTGATCAACCGCCCGCAGGTCCTGATGCTCGACGAGCCGACCGCCTCGCTCGATCCGGACACGGCCGACTGGGTCCGCAACTATCTCCGCGCCTATCAGCGCGAGAGCGGCGCCACCATCCTGCTCGCCTCGCACAACATGCTGGAAGTCGAGCGGCTCTGCCAGCAGGTGCTGATGATGAAGCAGGGGCGCATCGTCGATCGCGGCTCGCCGGCCGAACTGCTCACCCGTTACGGGCGCAGCACGATGGAGGACGTATTCCTCGATGTCGCGCGCGGGCGTCCGCGCGCCGCGGAGTGAGGTGAGGGACATGACGCAGGGCGCCTTCGTCCCCTTCAGCCCGCGCCGGGTCGGCGCGCTGATCCTGCGGCACTGGTTCGTGCTGCGCGGCTCCTGGCCGCGCATCATGGAGCTGGCCTACTGGCCGACCATGCAGATGATCCTCTGGGGCTTCATGACGCAGTTCCTCGCCACCCGATCGAGCTACGTGGCGCAGGCCTTCGGCATCCTGCTGTCCGGCGCGCTGCTCTGGGACGTGCTGTTCCGTGGCCAGCTCGGCGTCGCCATCTCCTTCCTCGAGGATATCTGGGCGCGCAATCTCGGGCATCTGTTCGTCAGTCCGCTGCGCCCCGTCGAGATGGTGGCGGCGCTGCTCGCCATGAGCCTGATCCGCGCCCTGATCGGCCTGCTGCCGGCGACGGTGCTGGCCGGATGGTTCTTCGGCTACAACGTGCTCTCGCTCGGCCTGTCGCTGGTCGCGTTCTTCTTCAACCTGATCGTCATGGGCTGGGCCATCGGCCTGCTGATCTGCGGATTGGTGCTGCGTTACGGCCAGGGGGCGGAAAGCCTGGCCTGGGCCGCCATTTTCGCGCTGGCGCCGATAAGCGGCATCTACTATCCGGTCGCCACGCTGCCCGACTGGCTGCAGCCGCTCGCCTGGTCGCTGCCGGCCGCTCATGTATTCGAGGGCATGCGCGCCGTGCTGATCGATGGCGTGGTTCGCCTCGATCTGATGGCGCGCGCAGCGGCGCTCAACCTCCTCTACATGCTGGTCGGCACCGGCGCCTTCATGGCCTATTTCCGCATCGCCCGCCAGCGCGGGCAGCTCCTGCAGATGGGTGAATAGGGCCTCTCGCCGAAGCGAGAGGTCGCTGCCTCAGGCATTGGCCGGCCAACCCGATCCGAGGAGCCGCGTCTCGCCGATGCGCATGACCCAGGCCGCCGCCTCCGGCACGCCCTGGGCGGCGGCGGCGGCGCGGAAGCGCTCCGGCGGCTCGAACGGGTCCTCGTCGGTGAGCACGATGGTGCCCCAATGCATGGCGACCAGGGTGCGCGCGCCCATCTCGCGGCCGATCCGCACCGCCTCCTCCGGCGTCGCATGGTGCCGGCGCATGATCGGGCGGGGCTCGTAGGCACCGATCGGCAGCAGCGCCGCGTCGAAGGGACCATAGCGGCGGCCCAGCTCGCCAAACACCTCGCCATAGCCGGTATCGCCGGCGAACCATACCTTGCGCCCCGCGCCCTCGATGGCGAAGGAGGCCCAGAGCGTGCGGTTGCGATCGAACATGCCCCGCCTGGACCAATGCACCGCCGGCAGGGCGGTGACGCGCAGGCCATCCAGTTCGTGGTGCTGATGCCAGTCCAGTTCGCTCACCCGCCCATAGCCGCGCCGGCGGAAGAAGCGCCCGAGGCCGAGCGGCACCACCACGTGGCAGCGCGCCTTGTGCGGAAAGGATTCGACCGTCGGCGCGCAGAGATGGTCGAAGTGGTTGTGCGAGACGATCATCAGGTCGATCGGCGGCAGCGCCTCCGCCGCCACGGCCGGCGCGACGAAGCGGCGCGGCCCGAAACCCCGCACCGGCGAGGCGAATTCGCCGAGATAGGGATCGAGCAGCACCCGCTTCCCGCCAAGCGTGAGCAGGAAACTTGCATGGCCGAGCCAGGTCAGGGCATCGCGCGCGGCGTGCAGGCCGAGGCCGCGCGCCACCTCCGCCCGTTCCACGACATGCCCGTCCGGCGCGACGGGAGCCGCCTGCGCACGGACGATGCGTCGCCACACGAAACGCCAGTATTCCCGCGCATCTACCGTATGGGCCGGGCTGCCCGGCGGATTGCGGAAGCCCCGCGCCGTGTGGTGCCACGGCCTTGCATCCGCGCCGGGTCTGTCCTTTGCCATGGCGGAAAACTAGGCGTCGCCCGACCTACTTTCAATGCCGAGCGGCGGCATCTGGGCTGCCGCGCCATCATTCCGGCAAATTCCGGGGGGAAACTCTAGGAATACGTCAACATACTATTGCTAGTAGTATTGTTGGCGCTGTACTTACTAGACCTGCGACTGGCAAAGGGAGGAACGCATGAGCACCCTGCTGCAGATGGCGAGCGCCGCACTGGTCTCGCTCGCGCTGATCTTTCCGCCGTCCGGCGCAGCACGGGCACAGAGCGTCACCGAGGAACAGATCCTGGTGGAGAAGGCGAAGGCGACGGTCGATGCCTTCACCGCCCAGGCCGACATGGAGGAGATGCGCAAGCTGCTGGCACGCGCCCGCGGCGTTGTCGTCTTCCCGCAGATCCTCAAGGCCGGTTTCATCCTCGGCGCCGAGGGCGGCTCGGGCGTGCTGCTCGGGCGCGATGGCAAGACCGGCGCCTGGACGGCGCCCGCCTTCTACACGATGGGCGCCGCCTCCATCGGCTTCCAGGCCGGCGCCGAAGCCTCCGAGGTCATGCTGCTCATCATGAGCGACCGGGCGCTCAATGCGGTGATCGAGCACCAGGTCAAGCTCGGCGCCGATGCCTCGATCGCCGTCGGGCCGATCGGCAAGGGCATGGGCGCCTCCACCACCACCAATCTGAATGCCGACATCTACAGCTTCGCGCGCACCAAGGGCCTCTTTGGCGGCGTGTCGCTCGATGGAGCGATCATCAAGGCACGGGAGAGCATGATGCAGGCCTATTACGGCCAGCCGGCCACTGCGCGGCAGGTCGTGCTGCTGCGCCAGCTCGAGGCACCGCACGCCGCGCCGCTGCAGCAGTCGCTCCAGCGCGCCGAGATACGCTGAACCCGGCGTCAGCGCGCACCCATCTCGCTCAGGCGGCGGATGATGGCGCCCCGATTGGCGCGTTGCGCGTAGTCGAGTGCCGAGCGTCCGGTATAGTCCCGCTTGTTGACGCTGGCGCCATGCCTGAGCAGGAGTTCGACCATGGGGAGCGAGCCGGCCCGCGCGGCGCGCATGAGCGCGGTCTCGCCCGCCTTGTTGTCGCGATTGACGTTGGCGCCGCGCTCGAGCAGATCCGCGGCAAGGGTGACGTCGCCGCGCGAGGCGGCGACCAGCAGCGCGGTGTTGCCGTAACGGTCGACCGCATCGACCACGGCGCCGCGGGCGATCAGGAGATTGACGATCTCCAGATGACCGAACTGCGCCGCCAGGACCAACATCGGCGTGCCTTCGCCATCGCGGCCGTTCACCGCCGAGCCCTTGACCAGCGCCTCGCGCGTGCCCGCCAGATCGCCGCCACGCACGGCGCTCAGCAGCTGATCGGAGGGCAGCAGGTCGACCTGCGCGCGGGCCGGCGCCAGAAGACATTGCCAGCCCAGCGCCAAAGCGAGCAACGTCCAAAACAGTCTCATGCCAGCGATGCCCCCCGTCCGCACGGCCGATGGCGGCCATGATAGTCGAAAGGCTGCTCTCCTTCACCCTCGCGCTTGTCGCACTGGCGCTCGTCTGGCGCATGCCGGCGCTGCGCGCGGAGGCGGCCGGGCTGCCGCTGCGCGCGATCCTCGCCCTGTTGCTGGCCGGCAGCATCCTCGCTCTGGTTCATGCCGTCGGCCTCCGGCCGTCCGGCGGATTGCTGCGCCGGGCCTGCCGGCCCATTGTTGCATGGCCGCTCTGCGGCAGCGCCATCGCCCTGGCGCTGGCGAATGCCTATCTTTCCTGAAGGATTTGCAGAGACGCTAGCGGGGACCGGACAGGATATGCGGAAAGGACTGATGCGCGGCCTGGTAGTGGCGATGGCGGCGCTGGCGGCGCTGGTCGTCGTGCTCGGCTACCGGCTCGCCACCCTCGAACGGGCGGAGGGGGAAAGCGGCCGGGCGGCGATCGGCGGCCCCTTCAGCCTGACCGACCATAACGGCCGGCGGGTGAGCGACCGGGATTTCCGCGGCAAGCTGCTGCTGGTCTTTTTCGGCTTCACCTATTGCCCGGACATCTGCCCGACCGAGTTGCAGACCATCTCGGTGGCACTCGACGAACTTGGGCCCCAGGCGGCGCGGGTGCAGCCGATCTTCATCACCGTCGATCCCGACCGCGACGATCCGCCGGCCCTTGCCGACTATCTCGGCAACTTCCACCCGAGCTTCGTCGGCCTGACCGGGACGCCGGAGGAGATCGCCGCCGTCGCACGCGCCTACCGCGTCTATTATGCCAAGGCCCGCCTGCCCAATACCGAGAGCGAATACACGATGGACCACTCGGCTTTCGTCTACCTGATGGATGGCGAGGGCCGCTACCGCGCTCATTTCTCTTCCGGCGTGGCGCCTGAGAAGATTGTTGCGGGAATACGCTCCCTACTGTAACAAACCGCCAGTTGCGTTGCACTCCAGCGAAATATCTAGATATAGTGTGCAGCCGCTGACTTTGCGGCCGCGAAATCTTTACCATTGGGAGAGCGCGCGCATGCTACGTATTGACGCGGTGCAGCAAGCGGGGGTGCTGTGGTCCTGAATTCGCAATCGAGGGCGTTGGCACAGATGCTTTATCACTTCCACGAAATGGCCCAGGGCGCCATCACCCCATTCCGCCTGGCCGCCGAAGCGTCCCAGCACGTCTTCAGCAATCCCTACAATCCGCTCGCCTATACCCATGCCGGCCGCGCCATCTCCGCCGCCTGCCATGTGTTCGAGCATTCCACGCGGCCTTATGGCAAGCCCGCCTTCGGCCTTTCGGAAACCAGACTGGCGGACGGTCGGCGGGTCGCCGTGCACGAGGAAGTGGTGCTGCGCCGGCCCTTCTGCCAGCTCAAGCGCTTCCATCGCGACTGCGGGCGGGACGATCCGCGGCTGCTGATCGTGGCGCCGCTTTCCGGGCATTTCGCGACGCTGCTGCGCGGCACCGTGGCCGCCATGCTGCCGGAGCACGATGTCTACATCACCGACTGGCGCGACGCCCGACTGGTCGCGATGCGCGAGGGCCATTTCGATCTCGACGACTATATCGACTACGTGACGGACTTCCTGCGCCATCTGGGTCCCGGCACCCATGTCATGGCGGTCTGCCAGCCTTCGGTCCCGGTGCTGGCCGCAGTCTCGCTGATGTCCGATGCCGGCGATCCGGCAAGGCCCGCCACCATGACCCTGATGGGCGGACCGATCGACACGCGGCGCAGCCCGACGGTGCCCAACCGCCTCGCCACCGAACGTTCCATCGAATGGTTCGAGCATGCGGTGATCACCAGGGTGCCGATGCAGTATCCTGGCTTCATGCGCCGGGTCTATCCGGGCTTCCTGCAGCTCACCGGCTTCATGACGATGAACCTGGACCGGCACGTGGGCGCGCATCTGCGGCTCTATCGCAACCTGATCCGCGGCGACGGCGACAGCGCGGCGCAGCACCGCACCTTCTACGAGGAATATCGCGCCGTCATGGATCTGCCGGCGGACTACTACCTGCAGACGGTCGAGGTGGTGTTCCAGAAACACCTCCTGCCGAAAGGCGAATGGGTCTCGCGCGGCCGGCGCATCGACCCGGCCGCGATCACGCGCACCGCGTTGATGACCGTCGAGGGCGAACTGGACGACATTTCCGGCCTCGGCCAGACCCGGGCGGCGCATGATCTGCTGGTCAACCTGCCCGCCTCCGCCAAATCCCACTACGAGCAGAAGGGCGTCGGGCATTATGGCGTCTTCAACGGCTCGAAATGGCGCCGGGAGATCGCGCCCCGGGTGCGGGATTTCATCCGCGCCCATGGCTGAACGCAAGCGCCGGAAGCGGGTCGGGGAGCCGCTGCCTTTCTGGCGCCGCAAGTCGCTTTCCGAAATGAGCCGGACGGAGTGGGAACAGCTCTGCGATGGCTGCGGCAAATGCTGCCTGCACAAGCTCGAATATGTGGATACCGGCGAGATCGAGACGACCAACGTCGCCTGCCGACTGCTCGACCTCGCGAGCTGCCGCTGCACCGATTACCGCAACCGCCGCAGCCTGGTGCCGGACTGCATCCGGCTGACGCCTTCGCGCATCGCCGAGCTGAAATGGCTGCCCGCGAGCTGCGCCTACCGGCTGCTTGCCGAGGGCAAGCCGCTGCGCTGGTGGCACCCGCTCGTCTCCGGCGATCCGGAGAGCGTGCACAGGGCCGGCATCTCCGTGCGCGGCCGCGCCGTCGGCGAGACCGAGGCCGGCGCGCTGGAGGATCATGTGGTGAAGTGGCGGCGCTGAGCCTCCGCCAGCTCGACGAACAGCGGATAATGGTCGGAACCGGCCGCGCCACGGTCGATCCAGGCGCGCCGCACCCGGGCGCCGAGGTCGGGGGTGAGGAAGCAGTGGTCGATGCGCCGGCCGGGCTGCGCCCCATCCATGAAGGTCCGCCCCGCCATCGGATCGTTGCCGGCCAGCGTCCAGGCATCGCGGAACGCGGCCTCGATCATGCGACGATAGCCCGGATCCTCCGGACAGGCGTTGAAATCGCCCATCACGACCGCCGATTCCGGCATCGACACCGTGCCGACGCCGAGCTGGCGAAGCGTCGGGTGCTCATGGTCCCAGGGCGCGCCATGGCGCGGCGCATCCGCCAGCCAGGCGAGCAGCGCCTCGATCTGCGGCCCGCGCTGACGCGCCGAGACATGGCTGAGATGGACCGAATAGACGCGCAAGGCCCCGCCCGGCGCCTCGATCACCGCCTCCGTCACCGAGCGCTGCAGGTCGAACAGGCCGGGCTCGCTCTGCTTGGGCAGCAGCAGGGTGCGGGAGGAGCGGATCGGCCAGCGGCTCAGCACCATGTTGCCGAAGGTGCGCCGCAGGTGGCGGATCCCGCCATCCGCCGCGATCTCGTCGCTATCGAGATCGAGCCCGGCACCGAAGACATGATGCCGCCCGAGCCGCATGGCCAGTTCCAGCGCCTGGTCGGCATGGCCGAGCGGCGCCCAGCCCTGGGTCACCTCCTGCAGGCAGGCGATGTCGGCCGCAGCCAGGCTCGCGGCGATCCGCGCCAGATCGTGGGCGCCATCCTGGCCGACGCCGAAATGAATGTTGTAACTCCCGAGCAGCACGAGACGCGCCGCCGGCTGCCGCTCAGAGGCGCTTGCCGCTCCCGCCATCGAACAGATGCACCTGCTCCGGGTCGGGCCGGAGGATGAGCTTCTCCCCCGCCTTCACCGGAACATGGCCGGGCAGGCGCACCACCAGATCGCCTTCGCCCATCAGCCCGTGCGCCAGCGTATCGGCGCCCAGCTCCTCGACCACGTCGATCTGGAAATGGAAACAGTCCGCTGCCGCCTCGCCCGCCACCGCGAGATGCTCCGGCCGGATGCCGAGCGTCACGCGCGAGCCGTTGAGCTGCGGCATGGTGGCGTGGGCGAGCTTCAGCTTCTCTCCGGAAGGCAGCATGATCGCCCGCCCCTCGTCGGCCACCGACACGGCAAGGAAATTCATCGACGGCGAGCCGATGAAGCCCGCCACGAAGGTGGTGGCGGGCCGCTCGTAGACTTCCATCGGCGCGCCGATCTGCTCGGCGACGCCGGCATTCATCACGATCAGCCGGTCGGCGAGCGTCATCGCCTCGACCTGGTCGTGCGTGACGTAGACGCTGGTGACGCCGAGACTCTGGTGCAGCTTGCGGATCTCGAGGCGCATCTGCACGCGCAGCTTCGCATCGAGGTTGGACAGCGGCTCGTCGAAGAGGAACACCGCCGGCTCGCGCACGATGGCGCGGCCCATCGCCACGCGCTGGCGCTGCCCGCCCGACAGCTCGCGCGGCTTGCGCTTGAGCAGCTCGGTGAGTTCGAGGATTTCCGCCGCGCGCGCCACGCGCGCCTCGATCTGGTCCTTCGGCAGGCCGCGGATCTTCAGGCCGTAGGCCATGTTGTCGGCGACCTTCATGTGCGGGTAGAGGGCGTAGTTCTGGAACACCATGGCAATGTCGCGGTCCTTCGGCTCGAGGTGCGTGACACTGCGCTCGCCGATGGCGATGTCGCCCTCGCTGACGGCCTCCAGCCCGGCCACCATGCGCAGCAGGGTCGACTTGCCGCAGCCGGAGGGGCCGACGATGACGACGAACTCGCCGTCCTTCACGTCCATGTCGAAGCCGTGGATGACCTCGAGATCGCCATAGGACTTCCTGACCTGCCGCAGACTGACTTCAGCCATTCCCGGTCCTCACTTCTCCGTCTCGACCAGTCCCTTGACGAACTGGCGCTGCATGAAGATCACCACGATGACCGGCGGAATCATGGCGAGGATCGCCACCGCCATCACCACGTTCCAGCGTGCCGCCGCATCGACCACGTTCACCATGCGCGAGATGCCCATGACGATGGTGTAATACTCCTCCTTGGTGGTGATCAGCAGCGGCCAGAGATACTGGTTCCAGCCATAGATGAACTGGATCACGAACATGGCCGCGATCGAGGTCCGCGTCAGCGGCAACAGGATGTCCCAGAAAAAGCGCATCGGCCCGGCACCATCGATGCGCGCCGCCTCCGCCAGCTCGTCGGGCACGCTCAGGAAGAACTGCCGGAACAGGAAGGTGGCGGTCGCCGAGGCGATGAGCGGGATGGTGAGGCCGGTATAGGTATCCAGCATGGCCAGATCCGCCACCACCTTGTAGGTCGGCAGGATGCGCACCTCCACCGGCAGCATGAGCGTGATGAAGATCATCCAGAAGAACGTCATGCGCAGCGGGAACTTGAAATAGACGATGGCGTAGGCGGCGATGATCGAGATGATGATCTTCCCGATCGAGATCGCCAGCGCCATGATCAGGCTGTTCAGCAACATGCCGGCCACCGGCGGCGCGCGGGAGCCGACCACGCCCTCGAAAAGCACTTCCTTGTAATTGGCGATCATGTGTTCGCCGGGGAAGAAGGGCGTCACGCCGGCCAGCATGGTCTGCTGGTCGTGCGTCGAGGCGACGAAGGTCACATAGACCGGAAAGGCGACGATCGCCGCGCCGAGAATCAGGATGAAGTGCGAGAGGAAGGTCAGGTACGGACGATTTTCGACCATGCTCCAGGCCCCCTCAGTAATGCACGCGGCGTTCGATGTAGCGGAACTGCGCCACCGTCAACACCACCACGATCAGCATCAGCACCACCGACTGCGCCGCCGAGCCGCCGAGATCCTGCGCCCGGAAGCCGTCGTTATAGACCTTGAAGACCAGGATTTCCGTGGCCTTGGCCGGCCCGCCGCCGGTCACCGCATGGATGATGCCGAAGGTGTGGAAGAAGGCATAGACGATGTTCACCACGAGCAGG
>JAHCJR010000034.1 GCA_026126165.1 Alphaproteobacteria bacterium | reverse complement strand
CGGCGGAACGCGACGGACGTGACGCTCCGGGCCTGAAGCCCGCGGCGCCGCGCCGGCGATGGGAAAGGGCAAGATACGGCTCGACCAGCTCCTTGTGCGGCGCGGATTGGCCCAAAGCCGCACCCAGGCCCAGGCGCTTCTGCTCGCCGGTCTGGTGTTCTCCGACCAGCGTCGGCTCGAAAAGGCCGGCATGGCGGTGGCGGACGATCTTCCGCTGGAAGTCCGGGGCAGGCCCCATCCCTGGGTCTCGCGCGGCGGGCTCAAGCTGGCGCATGGTCTCGATCATTTCCGCATCGATCCCGCCGGCCTGGTCTGCCTCGATATCGGTGCCTCGACCGGGGGTTTCACCGACGTGCTGCTGACGCGGGGGGCGCGCCGGGTCTATGCGGTCGATGTCGGGCACGGCCAGTTGCACTGGAAGCTGCGCAACGATCCACGGGTCGTCGTGCTGGAGCGTTGCAATGCGCGCCATATCGGCAGGGCCGAAGTGCCGGAGAAGGTGCAGCTCATCGTCTGCGACGCGAGTTTCATCGGCCTGCGGACCTTGCTGCCTGCACCGCTCGCACTTGCGGATGACGGAGCCTGGCTCGTGGCCCTCATCAAGCCACAGTTCGAGGTCGGCCCGGAACAGGTCGGCAAGGGCGGCGTGGTGCGCGATCCGGCGCTGCGGCAGGCTGCATGCGAGACGATCCGCGAGTGGCTCGCCGGCCTGAAAGGCTGGCGGGTCCTCGGGCTCACCGAGAGCCCGATAGAGGGGCCGGAAGGCAACAGGGAGTATCTCATTGGCGCGCAGTACCACGCGGGAACTTGAAATTGGCCGTCTGGGCGGCAGCGGTGATGGCATCGCGGAGACCGGCGATGGCCGCTTCTACGTGCCTTTCACGGTTCCCGGCGACGTGGTTGGCGTTCGCGTCGGCCCGCAAATGGCGACCGGGCGGCGCTGCGAGCTGATCGAACTGCGTCGCGCCGGACCGGATCGGGTCGAGCCGGGCTGCGCCCATTTCCATACCTGCGGCGGCTGCGCCATGCAGCATCTGGCGGAGCCGGCTTATCGCATCTGGAAGCTGAACCAGCTCGAACAGGCACTGGCGCGGCGCGGCATCCAGACGGCCATCCAGCCGCTCTTCGCCGCGCCGGCGCATGAGCGGCGCCGGGTCGACCTCGCCATGCGCCGGGTGGGCGCGCGCTGCCTGCTCGGCTTTCACGAGGCAGGTTCGCGGCGCATCGTCGATCTTGCGGAATGCCTGGTAATGCGGCCCGAACTCATGGCGCTGGTGGCACCGCTGCGCGAGACGATGGCCGGGCTGCTGGCGCCGGGGCAGGGGCTCGATATCAAGCTCAATCTATGCGCCAACGGCATCGACCTGCTTCTGGAAGGGACGCTCGATCTTTCGCTGGCCGCCAGCGAACGGCTGACGGAATTCGCGGCGCGGCATGATGTGGCGCGCATCTCCTGGCGCGGTGCCGACGGTGCAGAGCAGACGCTGATCAGCCCTCGCGCCCCGGTCATGCAGTTCGGCGGGGTCGAAGTCGCCGTGCCGCCGGGCGCCTTCCTGCAGGCGAGCGCCGTCATCGAGAAAGCGCTGGTGGAGCGCATCTGCGCCAACCTCTCCGGCGCCAGCCATGTCGCCGATTTGTTCGCCGGCTGCGGCACCTTTGCCTTCCCGCTGTCCGCGCAGTCGAGCGTGCTGGCGGTCGAGGGCGAGGCGGCGGCGCTGGGCGCGCTGGCCCGCGCGGCGCAGAAGGCCGGCCGGCGCATCGAGGCGGTGCGCCGCGACCTTGCGCGCCGCCCACTCGATGCCGACGAGCTGGCGGCTTTCGATGCCGTCGTCTTCGATCCGCCGCGTGCCGGGGCGCGGGAGCAGGCAGTCGAGTTGGCCCGCAGCCGCGTGCCGGTCGTCGTCGGCGTTTCCTGCGCGCCGGGCACCTTCGCCCGCGATGCGCGCATCCTGATCGATGGCGGCTACCGGCTGGAGAGCGTGGCGCCGTTCGACCAGTTCCTGTGGACGCCGCATCTGGAACTGGCAGGCATTTTCCGCCGCGACTGAACCTCGCCGGCGTTCTTCGACTATCTCGGCTTAAGTCGCGATGGATCGCCAAGCAGCAGGGTCAGGCTCGCGCCGAGCAGCATGAAGCCGGCGCTGACCGCGATGGGCAGGGTATAGCTCTGCCAAAGATCGAAGGCGAGGCCGGTCAGCGGCGGCCCGATGAGCGTGCCGACCGCGACGCCGGAATAGAGCATCCCGATCAGCCCGCCGGCATTGCGCGGGCCGAAATAGTCGGCGATCACCGGCGGCGAAAGCGCCACGAAGCCACCGTAGAACAGGCCGAACAGCAGGGCGAACAAACTGATCGCAAGGCCGCTCTCCGCCAGCAGCCAGAAACCGAACACGAAAGCCATGCCGAGGAAAGTGGCGGCGAGCGACTGGCGGCGGCCGAGCCGGTCGGCGATACCGCCGAGAAAGAAACGCCCCGCCGTGCTGCCGATGCCAATCAGGCTGAACAGGATGACGGCGACTTCCGGCTCGACCCCGCGGTCGCGCGCATAGGGCACCAGATGCACGAAAGGCACGAACAGGCCGACGGCGACGAAGAAGAACGTGCCGTACATGAGCCAGAAAGGCCGCGTGCGGATGGCCTGTGCGATGCTCATCCCCTCCGGCCGAGCCGGCGGCGGGGCGTCGGCCGCCGCCGCCTCGCCATCGGGCCGGAGGCCGCGCCGTTCGGGATCGTTCTCCATCAGCAGCGCCGCGCCGCCGCCGATCAGCAAGGTGGCAAGGCCAAGGATGAAGTAGCTGCCGCGCCAGCCCGCCGTCTCGATCAGCACTGCCGCCAGCGGCGGCAGGAAGAGCGTGCCGAGCCCGATCCCGGCAACGGCGATGCCGCTCGCCTGTCCCCGCCGCTTCAGGAACCAGCGCTGCACCGCCCCCAGCACCGGCACGTAGACGAGGCCGATGCCGATGCCGACGCCAAGTCCGTAGCCGACATAGACCTGCCAGAGCTGGCTCGCCCGGCCCGCCAGCATGAGCCCGGCTGCAAGCACGACCATGCCGGCGAAGACGATCCAGCGCGGGCCGTGACGGTCGGCGAGCGGACCGGACACGGCGCCGAGCAGGAAATAGACCGCGCCGGCGATGGAGAATATGAGCGCCGTGGCGCTGCGCATGGCGCCGAACTCTTCCTGCAGCGGCGCGAAAAAGGCGGCGAACGTGTAGGCCGTGCCGAAGCCCATGAACAGCACGGCAAAACCGGCGGCGACGACGATCCAGCCATGAAACAGGCGGGATGGCGCGGGGGCCATAGTGGGACTTCCGTTCAGCGCGCCTGGCCGTGATACTCCATGTTCGGCATCATGTCGGTCGCGGACGCCATGCGGTTGGACATGTTGAAGAAGGAAGCCGTCGCCGCGATATCCCAGATGTCTTCATCGCTCCAGCCGGCCTTGCGCAGCCGCGCGCGGTCCGGCTCGCCGACCTTGTCCGGCGTCTCGGTCAGCAGCGCGGCGAAGTCGAGCATGGCACGCTGCTTCGCCGGCAGTTCCGCGGCCCGGTAGTTCATCACCATCAGCTCGCCGAGAACCGGGTCGCCGGAAAGCTGGCGCACCGCCGCGCCATGCGCGGTCAGGCAGTAGTAGCAATGGTTGATCGAGGAGACGACCACGGCGATCATCTCGCGTTCGAGCTTGCTCAGGCCCGAGGGCGCCAGCATCAGATCGTTGTACATCTGCATGAAGGCGCGCAGTTTCTCCTGCTTGAAGGTATAGGCGGCAAGCACGTTCGGCACGAAGCCCAGCTTCTCGTCGCACTTGGCGAAATAGGCCTGGATGTCGGGATCGAGTTTCTTGCGCGCCGGAAGTTTCATCCTGAGCGCGGTCACATGCTTGGGCTGGGACATCTTCTACCCCCGTGATCTACGGCGAAGGAGCCATTCTAGCCGCATTGCGCGCGGTGTCGCAGCAGGTGGTCGGCGAGCACGCAGGCCATCATGGCCTCGCCGACCGGCACCGCGCGGATGCCCACGCAGGGATCGTGCCGGCCCTTCGTCGCAATCTCGGTCTCGCGGCCCGCCTGATCGACGGTGCGGCGGGGACTGAGGATCGAGGAGGTCGGTTTGACCGCGAAGCGCAGCACGACGTCCTGGCCGGTGGAAATGCCGCCCAGGATGCCGCCTGCGTTGTTGGAAAGGAATTCCGGGCGGTTGCCGCCGCGCATCTCGTCGGCATTCTGCTCGCCGGTCAGCGCGGCCGCGCCGAAGCCGGCGCCGATCTCCACCCCCTTGACCGCGTTGATGCTCATCATTGCGGCGGCGAGATCGGCATCGAGCTTGCCATAGACGGGGGCGCCGAGCCCGGCCGGCACGCCGCTCGCCTCGATCTCGACGACGGCGCCGACCGAGGAGCCGGCCTTGCGGATGCCATCGAGCAACCCTTCCCAGCGCGCCGCCGCGCGCGCGTCCGGGCACCAGAACGGATTGTTCTCGACCTCGGCCCAGTCCCAGCTCTGCCGGTCGATGCGGTCGGCGCCGACCTGGACCAGGGCGCCGCGAATGCGCACGCCCTCGCCCAGAATCTTGCGGGCGATGGCGCCGGCGGCGACGCGTGCCGCCGTCTCCCGCGCCGAGGCGCGCCCGCCGCCGCGATAATCGCGAATGCCGTACTTGGTCCAGTAGGTGAAGTCGGCATGGCCGGGGCGGAACTTCTCCCGGATATCGCCGTAATCCTTCGAGCGCTGGTCCACATTCTCGATCAGCAGGCTGATTGGCGTGCCGGTGGTCCGTCCCTCGAAAGTGCCCGAGAGGATGCGTACCGCGTCGGGTTCCCGCCGCTGGGTGGTAAAGCGCGACTGGCCCGGGCGGCGCCGGTCGAGCCAGTATTGAATATCGGCTTCCGCGAGGGCGATCAGCGGGGGCGTGCCATCGACGACGCAGCCGAGCGCCGGGCCATGGCTCTCGCCCCAGGTGGTCACGCGAAAGAGGTGACCGAAACTGTTGTGCGACATCTTCCCCTCCGCCGCCGGCCCCCGCGCGCGGCGTCAGACGGTGGCGATGTCCGGCGCGTCGGCGGATTTCATGCCAACCACATGGTAGCCGCAATCGACGTGATGCACCTCGCCGGTGACGCCTCGCCCCAGGTCGCTCAGCAGGTAAAGCGCGGCGCCGCCCACTTCCTCGATGGTGACGTTGCGCTTGAGCGGCGAATTGTATTCGTTCCACTTGAGAATGTAGCGGAAATCGCCAATGCCGCCCGCCGCCGCAAGGGTCTTGATCGGCCCGGCCGAGATGGCGTTGACGCGGATGTTCTTGGCTCCGAGATCGACGGCGAGATAGCGCACGGAAGCTTCGAGCGCGGCCTTGGCCACGCCCATGACGTTGTAATGCGGCATCACCTTCTCGGCGCCGTAATAGGTGAGGGTGAGCAGGCTGCCGCCCGGGCGCATCAGCGCTTCCGCCCGCCGGCAGAGCGCGGTGAAGGAATAGCAGGATATCAGCAGCGACTGGCTGAAGTTACGGGCGCTGGTATCGATATAGCGGCCTTTCAGCTCTTCCTTGTCGGAATAGGCGATGGCGTGCACCAGGAAATCGATGCTGCCCCACTTCCCGGCCAACTCATCGAAGACTTTGTCGACCGAAGCTTCGTCGGTCACGTCGCAGGGCATCAGGAAGCTGGAGCCGGCCTGTTCCGCGAGCGGGCGGACGCGCCGTTCAAGTGCCTCGCCCTGATAGGTGAAGGCCAGTTCCGCACCGTGCGCCGCAACCGTCTTGGCGATGCCCCAGGCCAGCGAGCGATCGTTCGCAACGCCCATCACAAGCCCGCGGCGTCCGGCCATCAGAGGTTGCTGGTCGGTCATGAATTCATCCTCGACTCGAAGCATTGGGGAGTGAGGGGCATCCTACACGAAACGCCCATGGGGTCAAAGGCGCGCGGCCCGGCTCGCAAGGGTTTGAGCGGCAGGCGGGGCGCCGATCACTCGATGCGGAAGCGGCTGCGCAGCGTTTCGTCCTGCGCGCCGGGCCAGTCGCGCACGAAGCGCTCCAGCGCCAGGTCCGGCTTGTCCGGCAGGACGATCTTCAGGCGCACATACTGATCGCCTTCCGGCCGTTCGCCATGGGCCGGTATGCCTTTGCCGCGCAGGCGCAGGACGGTGCCGGTATTTGAGCCCTTGGGCACGGTGACATTGACCATGCCATGGATGGTCGGCGCGGCGATCTTCGCACCCAGCACCGCCTCGCCTAGCGAGACGGGCAGTTCGACATGCACGTCGTTGCCCTTGCGCTGGAAGAAGGGATGCGGCTCCACCGCGATCTCGATCAGCGCATCGCCGGGCGCGCCGCCAGCGATGCCCGCCTCCCCCTGACCCTTGAGGCGGATCTGCTGACCGTCGCCGATGCCGGGCGGGATGCGGACATTGAGGGTGCGGCCGGAGGGCAGCGTCACCGGCTTGGTGCCGCCGCGCGCCGCCTCGAGAAAGCCGATCGAGAGTTTGTATTCCACGTCCGCGCCACGGGCGCGGGCCGCCCGTCCGGCGCCGGCCCGGCCGCCTCGAAAGCCGCTGAAAATTTCCGAGAAGATGTCCTCCGGCCCATCCGGGCCGAAATCGAAACGGAATCCGCCGCCGCCCGGGCCGGCCCCGGCGCGCCGTCCGCCACGGTGGTTGCGGAAGGGGCTTCGTTCCTGACCCTGGGCATCGATCTCGCCGCGGTCGTAGCGGCCACGCATCTTCTCGTCGCCAAGGATGGAGTAGGCGGCGTTCAGTTCCTTGAAGCGCTCGGCAAGCTTCGGGTCGCCCGGATTGCGGTCCGGGTGATAGTCCTTGGCGCGCTTGCGGAACGCCTTTTTGATCTCGTCCTGGCTGGCGCCGCGCGGGACGCCGATGATGTCGTACAGGTCTGCCATGCCGAACGCTTACCCCGTCGCTGGTCGCGCCTAATGTAGTGGTGGAAGGGGGCGCGTTAAAGCGGCACGGTGTGGTCAAACGAAGAAGGGCCGGCCTTTCGGCCGGCCCTTCGCAGGCTTGCCCGATCCGGGCGCTCAGGTCTTGCCCGAGAGGATCGGACCCTGGGCCTTCGCCGGAATGCGTGCCATCAGGCGGCGAGCATCGGGAAGCTGGTCGAGCACATCCTCCACCGCCTTGAGACGCAGGTTGAGGAAGCGGTAGACCGCGAGGAACCCGGCCCCGAGCAGGGCAAGGAACAGCAGGCCGAAGATCGACCCGCCGCCTCCGCCCGCCGCATAACCGACCGTGTCGCCACCGCCGGCATCGCCGCCGCCGCTCCCCGAACCGCCCGACGCGCTGCCGCCACCGGTGCTGCCGCCGCCGGTGCCGCCGGTGCCGCCGGTGGAAGCCACGCTGGTCGCCGGCGCCGCGTCATTGGATCCGCGCTGCTGCGGGGCCGGCGCCGCGCCACCCTTGCCCATCGTGCCTGGCGCGCCGTCCTTCGGCTCCGGCATGGCGCGCGTCCAGGGGATGCTCTGGCCGAAGTCGGCGTCGCCGAACTTCCTGAGCAGCTTGTCGCCGGCGAACTGCCAGCCTTCGGACTTCCATTGCGCGGCCGGCCGCGCCTGATGGTCGATGGCGTACCAGTACCAGGCTTTGGCCTTGACGAAGTCCTCCGGCGTCTTGAGAAGCGTCCCGCCCGGCCCGAAGGTCTGGTTCTTGTGCATCAGGTTCTCCTTGAAGATCCTGGCCCGGTCGCCCTGCAACACGCCGAGAAACATCGCGAGCTTCGCCTGCTCAGCTTTTCCGCGTTCCGCTTGCGCCGTTTTGGCGTGGGCTTCGACCTTTTTCCTCAACTCCGGCACGTAGGCCACGATCTTCTCGCAGGCTTTGACGTACTGCCCAAGCGTCAGCGGAAGTTTGAACTCGGATTTCCAATCGATCGCCTGCACGCGGGCATCGACCGGCAAATCCGGCGATGCACCCTCCTTGAGGATATGCCCGCCCTGCTTGACGCAACGCTCTGCATGATTGAGGAAGCGATACTGGACCTGGTTCTCCCACCAGTGATGGACAGCGTTCTCGAGAGCGATCGGGCCTTCGTTGGGAGCGGCCATTCGTCCGATCAGTTCGGCCTCGAGCTTCGTATCGCCTTCGGCCAGGCGCAATCCGACACCGATGACCTCTGCGTTGTGCTGAGCCAGCCCGCCTATCTGCTCCTTATGGATCTCGGCGAGGCGAGCCGCTTCCTTCTTGGCGAATTCGTCTTCCTTGGCCTTTGCGGCGGCTGCCTGCGGGCCGGCGACGATTTCCTGATAGAGCTTGTCCGCCCGGACCTTCATGTCCTCGCAATACTTGCCCAGCGTGGCGATGGGCTCGGGGCTGACGAAGGTCGGATGCGCATTGCGGAATCCGATCGGGTACTCGCCCGGAGTCTTCACCTCCACCGCCTTGCGGAAGTCGCTCACGCAGACATCCGTCTCTTTCTTCCAGCGTTCCGCATTGCGTGCTTCCGTCATCTTGGGCTCGCGCTCGCAGCGGCTGTGCGTGCTTTTGGTCTCGTGGCAGGTGACGGCAGTTTCCCAGGCGATGACGCGGTTGACGATGTCGGCGAACTCGGCGGCGGCGGAATGGATCTTGCTGTCGCCACCCCAGTCGATGTCCTTGGCCTTGACCCGCGCGAGATGCCGGTCGGCGAGGACGCGATAGTAGGTGCAGGCATGCAGGACGCTGCGGAGCGCCAGCGGTCGCTGGAACTGTGAAGCGCGCAACTGGTTGCCCGGGCCGTCGAAGTTGATCCTCGCGTCGTTCGCCAGGCCGGCGGCAACTGCCGCCTTGGCGGTATCGGCGCAGCTCTTCGCGATGCCGGCGAACTTCTCGGCCTCGGCCTGGGTGTTGAGATCGGGCCAGTCGCCGGTGCATTTGCCATCCTTCGAGACATGGCATTCGAAGGCGCCGCCATAGGACATGGCCTCGCCCGCAAGCTGCACGACCTTCTTGAAAAGTGCCGTCTGTTCCTGATTCAGTCGGGACGGATCTTCCTTGGCCGGCTTGAGCCAGGAGCTCTGCGCCTCGGCGGCGCCGCCGGTAAAGAGGCCCAGGGCGAGAATGGAGCCGGCGAGAAGCGCGGCGCATGATCCCGTTCTGATTCGCGTCATGTCTGGTTTCCCTTTGGTGATTGATTGGAGCTATCGCTTCTGCGCGCTGCGCAGGCTGGCCAGATGGGCCTCGGCGATGGGGCGGATCTCGGCGCAGAAACGGCCGACCTCGTGCAGCGGCATGGGGCTGGCGAGCGGCACGCCGTTACGCAGGACGCCGTGCGTGTTGAAGGTGATCGGCTCGCGCGGCGAGCCGCCGGCGATGTGCGCGTCGCGCGCGGCGTCCATGCAGCGCGCCGTGTCGCCGACCCATTTTTCCGAATCCCAGACCTGGGTGAAATCGGGTCCGTCGCCACGCCGGGGCTTGCCGTAGAAGGAGAAGGCGCGCGCCACGCTCGCGGCATGGAGGGCGACGTCATGCAGGCGCGAGCGCAGCTCCGGGTTCATGACCGGGGCGGGCGTGCTGGATGTGCCGGGCACGGTGACCGAGCCGGAGCCCGGCAGGGGGACAGTTATCTTGCCGCCGGCCGGCAGGTCGAACTTGATCTGCGCCGCGGCCGGTTCGGGCGCGGACATGAGACCGGCAAGCAGGGCGAACGCGAAGAAGGAAGCGGAAAGCGGCGATATTGGGCGGTTCGGGATGGGCCGGTTCGGGACGGGCCGGCTTCGGCTTGGCCGGTTTCGGCTTGACCGGTCCTGGGGGCGATTGGTCATTCGGTCATCAGACGGGTTTTGCGCCCGCCTGCCTCGGCTGTGACTACGCCCCCGTAGCGAAGCCGAGGCTAGACCGGCCGGGCCCCGGCGACAATGCGCCGGGGGGTGGGCCTCTCCGACTTGTGATTGCTTGGCGGAAGGATCGATTCGCGCCTCAGCGCCGGCGCAGTTTCCGCATCTGCGCCGTCGCTGCGTCCTTCGAGGCCTGGCAGAGCTCCCTGAGCAGGGCGAGACTGGGCGCGCCCGGGACCGGGGTCTCGTTCAGCCGCGCCCCGTAGGTCTTGATCGTCACGGTCCGCGTCGCGTCGAAGCCGGCCGCGGCCGCCCGCTCTGTATAAAGCAGGCAGAGCCCGCTCGAGATGCGCCAATGCTCGGTATCGTCGAGGCGGGTCAGGTCGGGACGGTCGCGGTCGTTGACGCCGACCCGCGACAGGCCCTGCGCGGCGGCGGAGGCGAAGCGTCCGGCGAGAGAGGCCAGGGCCTCGGACCCGAGGCCGGGGATGGTTGCCGCGGAACCGGCCTCGTCATCGGCGAGGGCTTTCACGTCGCTGACATGCGCCTCGGCCAGTGCGCGGTTCACGGTGCAGAACCGCTCCGCCTGCGCGACGGAGAGCGGCGATTTCAGCGGCCCGGCATCGCCGGGCAGGCCGCGCGTATCGAACGTGACTTCGTGCTCGGCGGTCGCGCCGGCGGCGTAGGCCTGGCGAAAGCGTTCCACGCAGAAACCGGCGACCTTGACCCAGCGCTCCGCATCCTCGAGCTTGGTCAGGTTCGGGTAGTTCAGGTCGTTATGCTGGCCGAGCCGGGCCTGAAAGCTCGCCGCCTGGCCGGCATAGCTGGAGATCGAACCCAGCTCGCTCCGCAATTCGGAAGAGATTTCGCGCGAATTCTTTGGCTGCGCGAAGGCACCGTCGGGGAAGGAGAGAACGAGCAGCGCCAGCACGGCGCTATAGAGCGGGGCACGCATCGGAGACCTCGAGCATCAATGCGCCCCCGCATCGCCGCCGAGACTAAGGACCGGTCGTCGGGCGCGCAATCGCCCGCCGCATGCTCGCCAAGATGTGAAGTCGCTCAGCGCGGCGCGAATCCCGCCGCCAGCGCCTTCGCCTCCTCGATCTGCCCGGCGCTCATCTGCGATTCGAGCCGGGTCAGCGCCTCTCGGGCCGGCGCATGCCCCTGACGCGCGGCGAGGCTCCACCACATATGGGCGCGCACCCGGTCCGGCGGCAGGCCCAAGCCTTCGCGATAGAGCCGGCCGAGGCCGAACTGGGCATCCGCATTGCCGGCGCGTGCCGCCGGCAGCCAGCGCGCGAGCGCGCCCTGATAGTCGCCGCCGGCGAAGGCCTGCTCCGCACCGGGGGGCGCAGCCGGGCTGGTTGGCGGGGCCGCCGCCGGCTGCGGCGGCGGGCGCCCGGGCGCTTCCTGCGCCGTCCGTCCGAAAGTCAGGCTTTCGACATCACGTTCGGAGGGCGGTGTCGGCACCTCGGCCATGACTTCCGGCGTCGGCGGTTGCGGACCTTCGGGGGGCACCGGCAAGGTCTCCGCCTGCGCCGGACGCAGGCCGGCGGCGGCGGCGCCGGCCTCCCCCTCGCCGGCCGGCTTCAACGCAACCAGAGAGGAGAGCCGGTCGAGCGCGCCGCGATGGCCGGCACGGGCGGCGAGATTGTACCAGGCCACGGCGCGCGGCTCGCTCTTGCCGACGCCGAGGCCCAGTTCGTAGATGACGCCGAGATTGTACTGGGAGACGACATGGCCCTGCATCGCCGCCTTCTCGAACCAGGCGCGTGCCTCGCCGTAATCCTGCGCGACGCCGTCGCCGTTCAGATACAGGGCGGCGAGGTTGGCCTGGGCACGGTCGAAGCCCGCTTCCGCGGCGCGGCGGAACCAGCGCGCGGCTTCCGACGTATCGCGGGCCACGCCGCGGCCGCTCTGGTAGAGGAGGCCGATATTGCGCTGCGCGGCGAGATCACCCTCGCGCGCCAGCGGCAGCCAGATCTCGTAGGCGCGCGCATAGTCGCCGGCATCGAAGGCGCGCGTGCCCTCCGCGAAATCCGCCCGGGCCGCCGGTGCGAAGGCCAGGGCCATGACCATGAACCCGAGCAGAAGACAGAGGCACCATGGCCCGAGACCGGTGCCGCGATCGGTTCGCATGAAGGTCGCCATCCCGAAAAACTCAAGTATTGCTGACGTGCCCGGTACCCGGCGTGCTAGCATCCATTACATGAATTGCGTGCGCGGCGGAAGCGAGTAGGCCCATGTCTTTCCAGGACCAGACCGATCCTATCACCCTGTTCGGGGCCTGGCTCAAGGAGGCCGAGGCCAGGGAGCCAAACGATGCGAACGCCATGGCTCTGGCTTCCGTCTCGCCGGAAGGCCAGCCATCGGTCCGCATGGTCCTGCTCAAGGGCTTCGATGCCTCCGGCTTCGTCTTTTTCACCAATCTGGAAAGCCAGAAGGGCCGGGAGATTCTGTCTACCGCACTGGTCGCGCTCTGCTTTCACTGGAAGAGCCTGCGCCGGCAGGTGCGGGTCGAAGGCCGAGCGGCGCAGGTGAGCGATGGCGAGGCGGACGAGTATTTCGCCACGCGTCCGCGCGACAGCCAGATCGGCGCCTGGGCATCCCAGCAGTCCCGGCCGCTGGGCGGCCGGTTCGAGCTTGAAGCGGCGGTCGCCCGCCATGCCGCGCGCTTCGGCCTGGGCAAGGTGCCCCGCCCGCCCTACTGGTCGGGCTTCCGCGTTGCCCCGTCAAAGATCGAGTTCTGGCAGGACCGGCCGTTCCGCCTGCATGAGCGCGTCGTCTACAGTCGCGACGGCGAGGGCTGGAATCAGGCCCGGCTCTACCCTTGAGCCGGCGATGAAGCTGACCGGCACCGATCCCGCGCGCGCGGCGCGGCTGATGCGGCTGGCATCCGTGGCCTCGGTCGCGGTGGCGGTCACGCTCATCGTCCTCAAGTCAGTGGTCTGGTTCCGGACCGACTCGGTGGCGATCCTGAGTTCGCTGATCGATTCGCTGATGGATGCCGGCGCTTCGCTCATCAACCTGCTCGCAGTGCGCCACTCGCTGACGCCGCCCGATGCGGAGCACCGTTTCGGACACGGCAAGGCCGAGGCGCTGGCCGGTCTCGGCCAGGCAGCCTTCATCGCCGGGTCGGCCGGGTTTCTCATCTTCCAGGCGGTGGATCGGCTGCTGCATCCGGTGCCGCTGCAGCAGGGCGAACTGGGCATCGCCGTGATGGTCGTATCGATCGTGCTGACCTTCGGCCTGGTGGTTTTTCAGAAGTACGTGACGCGCCGCACCGGATCGCTCGCGATCGGCGCGGATTCGCTGCACTATGTGGGCGATCTCCTGACCAATGTCGCGGTCATCGTGGCGCTGGTGCTGGCCACCCGCTTCGGCCTCACCTATGCCGATCCGCTGTTCGCCATCGGCATCGCCTTCTACATTCTCCATGCCGCCTGGGGCATCCTGCGCGAGTCCTTCGATCACCTGATGGATCGGGAACTGCCCGACGAGATGCGGGCGCGTATCCGCGACATCGCTCTCGCCCATCCCGAGGTGCGCGCGCTGCACGATCTGCGCACGCGCGCGGCCGGCACGTCGCATTTCATCCAGCTTCATCTCGAAATGGACGGCGGCATGACACTGACGCGCGCGCACCGGATCGCCGAGGAGGTCGAGGAGCGTATCCGCGCGGCTTTCCCCGGCGCGGAGGTGATCGTCCACCAGGATCCGGAGGGGGTGGACGAGATCGCGCCCGATCGGGTGGAGGGCTAGGGCGCGTGGCCGAGGACGCGCAGGCCGAAATCGTCCGCTTCCTCGGCGATCCGTCGAACTGGGGCGACGAGGGGCCGACGCTGCCGCCGATCCGCACACATGGCGCCTACGTCTTTCGCGGCGCGCGGCGCGCGCTCAAACTGAAGCGGGCGGTGCGTTTCGACTACATGGATTTTTCCAGCCTGGAGCGGCGCCGTCATTTCTGCGAGGAGGAAGTCCGGCTCAACCGGCGGTCCGCTCCCGATCTCTATCTGCGCGCGGAGCCTGTGACGCGGCAGGAGGATGGCCGGCTCGCTCTCGGGGGCGCAGGCGACGCGATGGACTGGGTCGTCGAGATGCGCCGCTTCGACGAAACCATGGTGCTCGACGAGATCGCCCGGCGCGAGGGCCGGATCCGGACCGCATTGCTCGAGCGGCTGGCGGACCGCGTGCACGCGTTTCATGCCGTCTGCGAGAAGCGTCAGGACCGTGGCGGTGCGGACATTTTCCGCGACATCGTCGAGGTCAGCCAGCGCCAGTGCGCCCGGTTCGCCGGCTCCATCCTCGACCCGGCGAAAGTGGCGGCGCTGGGGCGCGGGCAGTTGCGCGCACTCGAACGAAACGGCGCGCTGATGGAGCAAAGGCGGGCGCAAGGCTTCGTTCGCCAGGGGCATGGCGACCTGCATCTTGGCAACATCTGCCTGATGGAGGGCGAGCCGGTCCTGTTCGACTGCATCGAGTTCAACGAGGATTTTTCCGTCACCGACGTGCTCTACGACCTCGCATTCCTCATCATGGACCTGTGCGAGCGTGGCCAGGCCGACGGCGCCTCGCTCGTGCTCTCCCGCTACATGGTGCATGAGCGGCAGATGGACGGGCTTGCCCTGCTCGCGCTCTTCCTCGCCAACCGCGCCAGCATCCGTGCCCATGTAAGTTGCAGCATGGCCGAGGTCGCGGCCACCCCGGACGAGGCGGAACGACTGCGCCGGCGCGCGGCCCACTATGTCGAGCTTGGCCTTGCCTTCCTCGCGGAAGAGCCGCCCCGCCTGCTCGCCGTGGGCGGTCTCTCGGGCAGCGGCAAGACGACGCTGGCGCGCGCCCTCGCGCCGCTCGTCGGACCGCCGCCCGGCGCGTTTCTTCTGCGCAGCGACGAACTGCGCAAGGCCATGCTGGGGCTGGAACTGAACCGGCCGGCACCGCCGGACGCCTATGGCACGGCGACGGGCGAGGCGGTCTATGCCGAGCTTCGCCGGCGGGCCGGCCAGGCGCTCGCGGCAGGCCGCGCGGTGATGGTGGATGCGGTCCATGCAAGACCCAACGAGCGGGCCGCACTCGCGCAGGTTGCCGCGGAACGCGGCCTGCGCTTCGATGGCTTCTGGCTGGAAGCCGCGCCCGCCGTGATGGAGAAGCGGATCGCGGCGCGTCGCGGCGATGCCTCGGACGCGACCGTCGCGATACTGCGCCGTCAGTTAACCTTGGATCCCGGCAGGATCGACTGGACGCGGCTTGCCGCCGGCGCGGATACCGAAGAACTCGTCAGGCAGGCGCTGCGGCATTTGGCTTTGGCCGGCCAGAGCATTATCCTCAATTCCCGGGACTCGACGCCACCAACCCAGGGCGGAGGCTGAACATGGCGATTCGCAGGATACTGGCGCCGCTTTCCGGCGCGCAGTCCGACGAGGCGGCGCTCGACTGCGCCTTCCACGTGGCACGGCGCTGCGGGGCGCACTTGGACGGACTGGTGACGAGCGTGGATTCGCGCGATGCGGTCGCCTTCGTGGGCGAGGGCATGACCTCGGCAATGATCGACCAGATCATGTCGGCTGCCGAGAAGGAAGCGCGCGAGCGCGAGGCACGAGCCGGGCAGCTCTTCGAGCGTATCCGCCAGCGCCACCAGTTCCCTCTCGCGGAACGGCCGGCGGCCGGCGGCGTCAGCGCGCGGCTGCTGCGGCGGACCGGGCGGGAGGACGACATCGTCGCCGAACAGGGCCGGCTGGCCGATCTGATCGTCGCCGCCAAGCCGCCGCAGCAGGAGGAGGAGCATCCCTCGCTCGCGCTCGAGGCCGGACTGCGCGAGACCGGCCGGCTGGTGCTGGTGGTGCCGGGG
Source organism: Alphaproteobacteria bacterium (assembly GCA_026126165.1). Lineage (GTDB taxonomy): Bacteria > Pseudomonadota > Alphaproteobacteria > Ferrovibrionales > Ferrovibrionaceae > JAHCJQ01. The sequence goes on along the minus strand of JAHCJR010000034.1, from coordinate 14,878 downwards.
CCGCTGCCGGAGCGGATCGGGCAGCGCATCGCCATCGCCTGGAACGGTTCGGTCGAGGTCGGCCGGGCAGTCGCCTATGCCAGGCAGTTCCTGCGCGAGGCGGAGAAGGTCGTCGTGCTCTCCGTCGCCGAGGAATCGCCCTATGGTCCGCCGGCGGAGGATGCGGTCGAGTATCTTGCCTGGCATGGCATAACGGCGACCAGCGCCGCGCTGCCGGCCGGCGAGCGGACGCAGGGACAGACGCTGCTGTCGGCGGCGCGGGAGCAGGGGTGCGACATGATGGTCATGGGCGCCTATACCCGCTCGCATATGCGACGCCTCATCTTCGGCGGCGTCACCGGTGCGGTCCTCGCGGAGACGACGATCCCGGTCCTGATGACCCACTGACCGGCCGGACCGTGCGTTCCTGGCTCAGCTTTTGGCGCACCCGGCTGCCACGGGGTGCGATCAGGCTCAGCATCGGCTTCGTGCTGGTGTTCGGTTTCAGCGGCCTGGTCGTGCTGGCGGTCTCGCTGGTGCTCTGGATCGCCATCTGGAGCGGCCAGCAGAACACGATCGAGCTGGCGCGCGACCGCGCCGAACTGACCATCGCCTTGGTGGAGGATGGCATCCGCCACCGGCTCGATCCCGTGATGACGGCAGGTGCGGGCCTGGCGGATCTGGTGGCCAACGAGAATATCGATCCGTTCACGGAACGGCGCTGGATTGAGCTTGCCGGCGGCATGCTGGTCGCCCTGCCGCAGATCAGCGCCATCCGCTATGTCGCCGCCGATGGCCGCGTCTTCCGGCTGGCGCGCTCCTCGCGGGGTGGCTTCCGCCACCGCACCTATATCGACGACTCGCCGGATGCGGCGCGCGTTGCCGGCGTGGTCAGCCGCGCCGAGCGTGCATTCTGGGGCGATGTCTTCTGGGGCGAGGCGGTGGGCGAGCCCGCCGTCAACCTGCGGGCGCCGGTGCGGCGCAATGGCGAGTATATCGGCCATGTGAGCGCTCTTGTCTCGATCGCCAATCTCTCGCGACTGCTCCTGGACCTCGCGGAACAGCACAAGGCCCATTCCTTCATCCTGCTGGAGGGCTATACGGTACTCGCCCATCCCTCGCTGCTGTTCGGCTTCGAGGATCGCGGACGGGAGCGGCCGCTGCCATCGCTCGGCGAGATCGGCGATCCGATCCTGGCGCGCATCTGGGATCAGGGAAACTGGGTCGACCGCACCCGCTCGCGCCGCGTGCTGGGCGAGCGCGGCCATCTGGCGCGCTTCGAGGACGAGACCTACCTGTATGTCTACCACGAGGTGGACGAGTTCGGGCCGCGGCTCTGGACCATCGGCACCTATCTGCGCGAGGAGACGCTGGAAGCGGCGTTCGCGCGCATGTGGTATGCCGCCTTCGCCGGCTTCGGCATCCTGGTGGTCGCGGCGCTGGTGGCCCGCCTGATCGGCCAGCGTGTCGCCCGGCCGGTCGGTGCGCTGGCCGAGGCGGCGCGCCATGTGCGCCGTCTCGAACTCGGCCGCGTGCGTCACCTGCGCCGCAGCCGCTTCCGGGAGATGGACGATGCGGCCCAGGCCTTCAACGCCATGATCGAGGGCCTGCGCTGGTTCGAGGCCTATGTTCCGCGCGCCCTCGTGCGCCGCCTGATCGGCCGGGGCGGCGACATGCCGCTGCTCTCCGTCGAGCGCGAGGTGACCGTGATGTTCACCGACATCGCCGGCTTCACGGCACTATCCGAGCAGATGCAGGCCGGCGAGGTGGCGGCCTTCCTGAACCGGCATTTCGAATTGCTGGAAGCCTCCGTCGAGGCACAGGACGGCACCGTGGACAAGTATCTGGGCGATGGGATGATGGTGTTCTGGGGCGCGCCGGACGAGCAGCCGGATCATGCCCGCCGGGCCTGCCTCGCCGCCATCGCCATCGCCACCGCGATCCGCACCGACAACCGCAGCCGGCGCGAGAAGGGGGAGCCGGTCGTCCGCGTGCGGATCGGCATCCATAGCGGCCCGGCCACGGTCGGAAACGTGGGCAGCGCCGCGCGCCTCAACTACACCATCGTCGGCGATACGGTGAACAGCGCCGACCGGCTGTGCGAGATTGGCCGCGGCCTGCTCGGCGAGGCCGAGGATCTGGCGATCCTGGTTTCGGGGCGGACCGTGGCACAGGCAGGCGAGGACTTCCGGTTCCAGCATATGGGCGAGCTCAAGCTGCGCGGCCGCAAGGGGGAGGTCGATGTCTTCCGGCTGATCGATGGCAGGAAGTCTTAGACCATCGGAGGTGGCACCAGCCTCGGCCTTGGGCTAATCTCCGCGCCATGTCAGAACGCCAGAGAACCCTGATCCTGACCGGCGCCAGCCGGGGCATCGGCCATGCGACGGTCAAGCGCTTCAGTGCCGCCGGCTGGCGGGTTATCACCATCTCGCGGCACGCGATTCCGGAAAACTGCCCCTGGGACATGGGACCGGAAAACCATGTCCAGCTCGACCTGTCCGACCTCTCGCGCATTCCCGCCGGGATCGAGGATCTGCGGCGGCGGCTCGGCGAAGGGCGGCTCGATGCGCTGGTCAACAATGCCGGCATCTCGCCCAAAGGCCCGAACGGCGAGCGGCTCGGAACGCTCGACACCACGCTTGCCACCTGGCAGGCGGTGTTCGCGGTGAATTTCTTCGCCACCGTGATGCTGGCCCAGGGCCTCAAGGAGGAACTGGCGCGTGCCCAGGGATCGATCGTCAACGTGACCTCGATCGCCGGCACGCGGGTGCATCCCTTCGCCGGCGCCGCCTATGCCACGTCGAAAGCGGCGCTCTATGCCCTGACGCGCGAGATGGCGCACGACCTCGGCCGCATCGGCGTGCGGGTCAATGCCATCGCGCCGGGCGAGATCGACACCTCGATCCTTTCGCCCGGCACTGCCGAGATCGTCGAGCGGGAGATTCCGCTGCGGCGGCTGGGCCGGCCGGAGGAAGTGGCATCCACCATTTATTTCCTGTGCACCGCGCCGGCGTCCTACGTGAACGGCGCGGAAATCCACATCAACGGCGGCCAGCACGTCTGACGCCATGCGCCTGCCGCCGCTCCTCGGTCTGCAGGCTTTCGACGCGGTGGGGCGGCTTGGCTCCTTCAAGGCCGCGGCGGCGGAACTGGGGCTCACGCCCTCGGCGGTCAGCCATCGCATCGCCCAGCTCGAACAGGCGCTCGGCCTCAAGCTCTTCGAGCGGCGGCCGCGCGAGGCGACCCTGACGCGCGCCGGCGCGCAGTATGGCATCCGCGTGCGACAGGCTTTCGACGAGCTGCAGGCGGCCTCGCGCGAACTCGCCCGCCGGCATGGCGATGGCGTGCTGCGCGTGAGCGCGCCACCCATGGTGGCGAGCCTCGTGCTGATGCCGGGGCTCGAGGAGTTCCTGGCACGCCATCCCGATATCGAGCTCAGCCTGTCGACTTCGACCATGGTGACCGATCTGGCGCGCGAGGAAGTCGATGTCGCCATCCGCATCGGCCAGGGTCCCTGGCCCGGCGTTCATGCGCATTCCCTCTCGCCGATCGCGATCCTGCCGGTGGCGGCGCCTCGCCTGCTCGCCCGCACGCCGCTGGCCAGGGTCGAGGATCTCGCCCGCCATACGCTGATCCACTCGGCGAGCGCGCCCGATCTGTGGGCGCAATGGCTCGCCGGACGCGGTCTGCCGACCCTCAAGCCGCGCCGCAATCTGCATCTGGACGGGATAGGGCCGGCGCTCGACGCGGCGGAACGGGGTCTCGGCGTGGCGCTCGGCATCCTTCCTTTCGCCCAGCCGCTGATTGAAGCCGGCCGGCTGGTCCAGCCGTTTCCGCCAGTCAGGCCCAAGGACTATGCCTGCTGGCTGGTCTGCCGCAAGGGCGAGGAGCGGCGGCGCAAGATCGTTCTGTTCCGGCGCTGGCTGGCGCAACGGCTCTCAACGGATGGATGAAGCAGGTTGATTCATCGCCCTGACTTTCTGGTTTGTCCGCCGCGCATTGCAGGCGCAGTCTCCCCCGGCTTGACCAATCCGGAGGGGAAGAATGCGGATCGAGGAGTTCTGCCTGGAGGCCGCCGATGGCTGGCGCCTGGCGGCGACCATCTACGAACCCGGTGTGGGCAACGGGGTCGCCCTGCAGATCAATCCGGCAACGGCCGTGCCGCGACGCTACTACGATTCCTTCGCACAATTCATGGCCACGCGCGGCTTCGTCGTGCTGACCTACGACTATCGCGGCATCGCCGGCTCGCGCGCAGGGCGACGGCGCGATGCCGGAGCACGGATGCGTCATTGGGGCGCGCTGGACCAGGCTGCCGCCAGCCGCTTCCTGCGCCGCCGCTTCCCCGATCGTGCCCTGGCCGTCGTCGGCCATTCCGCCGGCGGGCAGATGCTGGGCCTCAATCCGCTGGCTGGCGAGGTGGCGGCCGGCCTGCTGGTCGGAGCGCAGAATGGTTACTGGGGCAACTGGCCGAAGCCGCAGCGCTATCGGATGGCGGCGCTATGGTATCTGATGCTGCCCGCGAGCGTCCGCCTGCTCGGCCATCTGCCCGGCCGGCTGCTCGGCGGAGAGAGCCTGCCGCGCGGCGTGGCGCTGGAATGGGCGTCATGGTGCCGACAGCCGCATTACCTGTCGGACGAACGCGGGCGGGCGCTGCGCCCCTTCAACGACGAGCTGCGCTGCCCGCTGCGCATCGTCGATATCAGCGACGACTGGATGGCACCGCGCAAGGCGGTCGACGCGCTCGGCGATTTCTACCCGCGGGCGAGGGTGGAGCGGGTGAGCTGGCGGCCGGAGGATTTCGGTCAGGACCGGCTCGGCCATTTCGGCTGGTTCCGTCCTTCCATGCCGCGCGATGCATGGGCCGAGGCGGCGGAGTGGCTGGAACGGGCGGTGGGGGCTCAGCCGCGAGCGGCGATGCCCATGCGGTCGGCCATGTCGAGGGTGGTCGGGTTGTAGCCACCGATATTCTGCCCGCCATCGACCGGCAGCACGACGCCGGTGATATAGGCCGCCATCGGCGAGCTCAGGAACTGCGCCACGCCCGCGATTTCGTCCTTGCGGCCCCAGCGCGCCAGCGGAATGCGGCGCATGGACGCCTGGCGCGCCTCTTCCGTCGGCGCGAGGCGGGCCATGCCCTCGGTCTCCTCGATCGGGCCCGGTGCTATGGAATTGACGCGGATGCCATCGCGCGCCCATTCCATGGCGAGCGTGCGCGTCAGCATGTCGATGCCGGCCTTCGCCGCGCAGACATGGGACTGCAGCATCATCGGAACGTAGGCCTGTGGCGCCGAAATATTGATCACCGAGGCACCCGGCTTCGTCAGGTACTGGTGCGCGGCGCGCATGACGTGAAAGGTGCCGAGCAGGTCGATTTCCATCACCGCACGGAAGCCGTTCGACGACATGCCGAGTGCCGGTGCGACAAAGTTGCCCGCCGCGCCCGAGATCAGCACGTCGATCTCGCCGAACTTCGCGTGCGCGCTAGCAAGCGCCGCCGCCACCGCCTCGTAGCTGCGCACATCGCCCGCGAAGCCGGCGGATGGCCCGTGCGCGGCGATCTCGGCGGCCGCGGACTTCACCTTGTCCGGGTTGCGGCTCATCACGGAGACGCGCGCGCCGGCGGCGGAGAAGCCGAGTGCGATGCCAAGGTTGATGCCGCTCGTGCCGCCGGCGACGAATACATGCTTGCCATCGAAACGGAAGGGTGTCGCGCTCATGGCCGATCCTCGTCAGTTGCCAACGCTCAGGCGGCCGCCAGGCGCGCCTTGGCCTCGGTATATTCGCGTTTCAGCCGCTCGACCAGCTCGGCCACGGGCGGAGCGTCCTTGATGCCGCCCGTCCCCTGGCCGGCGCTCCAGATGTCGCGCCAGGCCTTGGCCTTCTGGTTGCCGCCGCTGCCGAAATTCATCGTGCTCTTGTCAGCCGCCGGCAGGTTGTCCGGATCGAGACCGGCGCGCGCCACGGAAGGCTTTAGATAGTTGCCGTGCACGCCGGTGAAGAGCGAGGTATAGACGATGTCGCTCGCCGCGCTGTCGATCAGCATGCGCTTGTATTCGGGGCTGGCATTTGCCTCGGCGGTGGCGATGAAGCGGGTGCCCATGTAGGCGAGGTCGGCGCCAATGGCCTGCGCGGCCAGAATGGCCCGGCCGTTGTTGATGGCGCCCGAGAGCACCAGGGGACCATCGAAAAACTCGCGGATCTCGGATACCAGCGCGAAGGGACTGAGCGCGCCGGCATGACCGCCGGCCCCGGCGCAGACGAGGATCAGGCCGTCCACGCCTTCCTCCAGCGCCTTGCGCGCATGGCGGACATTGATCACGTCATGCAGGACGATGCCGCCATAGGAATGAACCTTGCCCACGACTTCCCGCGGCGAGCGCAGGCTGGTGATGATGATCGGCACCTCCTGACGCACGCAGACATCCACATCATGGGCAAGGCGGTCGTTCGACTGATGGACGATCTGGTTGACCGCAAAGGGCGCCACCGGCTTTCCCGGATTGGCGGCCGCGTAATCGGCCAGTTCCTTCTTGATGCGCAGGATCCATTGTTCGAGCATTTCCGCAGGTCGGGCGTTGAGCGCGGGAAAGGAGCCGACGATGCCCGCCTTGCACTGGGCGATCACCAGTTCCGGCCCGGAGACGATGAACATGGGGGAGCCGATGACCGGCAGGCTCAGGCGGCCTTCGAGCGACTTGGGGAGCGACATCAGGTGGTTCCTCTGGGTGGCGTAGTGCCCGCGCTCTCGCGGGGCGCCGAGACTGTACCGGCCCGCGCCGGCCGGCAAGCGGCAAATTTGCCGGCGGCGCCGCGCGAGGTCAGGCGGCCTCGCGCAGCTTCTCGCGCGAGACCCAGGCCTCCGTCTCGTCGAGCGCCCTGGCGAAGCGGTCGAACATGTCGTCGATCTCCGCCTCGGTGATGATCAGTGGCGGGCAGAAGGCAAGCGCGTCGTTGGTCAGCGAGCGGTGCAGCAGGCCATGCTCCTGCGAGCGGGCCAGGCAGTAGGCGCCGACACCTTTGGAGGCATCGAAATTGCGCCGGGCCTTGCGGTCGGCCACCAGTTCGATCGCACCGATCAGGCCTACGCCGCGCACCTCGCCCACCAGCGGATGGTCGGCGAAGCGGCGCAAGCGGGCCTGGAAGCGCTCCTGAACCCGCCGCACATGGCCCAGCATGTCGCGTTCCTCGTAGAGCTGGAGCGTGCGCAGCGCAACCGCCGCCGGCACCGGATGGCCGGAGTAGGTGAAGCCATGGCCGAAGGTTCCGATCTTCCGGCTCTCGGCGACCATCGCCTCGTAGATCGGCTCCGAGATCATCACGCCGGCAATCGGCATGTAGGCGGAGGAAAGCTGCTTGGCGCACGAAAGGAGGTCGGGCTTCATGCCGAAGGTCTCCGAGCCCCACATATTGCCGGTCCGGCCGAAGCCGCAGATCACCTCGTCGGCGATCAGCAGGATGTCGTATTTGCGCAGCACCGCCTGCACCTTCTCGAAATAGGTGCGCGGCGGCACGATGACGCCGCCGGCTCCCATGACCGGCTCGGCGATGAACGCGGCGACCGTTTCCGGATCCTCGCGCAAAATCATCTGCTCGAGATTGCCGGCGAGGCGGCTGGCGAACTCCTCCTCGCTCTCGCCGTCATGGGCGAAGTGGTAATAGTGCGGGCAGTCGGCGTGCAGGAAGCCGGGCAGCGGCAGATCGAAGTCCCTGTGCATCGCCGGCAGGCCGGTCATGCTGGCGGAGGCTACCGTGACGCCGTGGTAGGCGCGCAGGCGCGAGATGATCTTCTTCTTGCGCGGGCGGCCGATGGCATTGTTGTAGTACCAGACGATCTTCGCCTGGGTATCGTTCGCCTCCGAACCGGAATTGACGAAGAAGACCTTGGAGAAGGGCGTCGGGGCGATGGATTTGAGCTTCTCGGCGAGTTCGATGCCCGGGTTGGTCGATTTGGATCCGAACTGGTGATAGTAGGGCAGCTCGCGCATCTGCTTGATCGCCGCCTTGACCAATTCCTCCTCGCCGAAGCCGAGCGAGGTGCACCACAATCCCGCCAGGGCCTCAATATAGCCCTTGCCGGCATCGTCATAGACCCAGATGCCCTTGCCCTTCTCGAGAATCAGCGGACCCTTCTCGGCATGCACCGCGAGGTTGGTCTGCGGATGCAGCAGGTGGGCCATGTCGCGGCTGGCGGCGGAGTTACCCTGGAATGTCATCGTGATCCCCTGCAGGCGGGCGAAGGTGAGGCGCCATTAGAGCCGGTCGCGGGTGGACCTGTCAAAATGCCTCCTCGCATGGCAGGATCGGCTGCCGGGGCCGGAGGAGGAAAATACCCTTGCAGCCGCTTGAATACCAGTTCAGGGCATCCGACGGCACGGAACTCCATTTGCGCCGCTGGCTGCCGGACGGGGAACCCAGGGCCGTCCTGCAGATCGCCCACGGCATGGCAGAGCATGGCGGCCGTTACGGCCGCTTCGCCGCCGCGCTGGCCGCTGCCGGCATCGCCGTCCATGCGGGCGACCATCGCGGCCACGGGCGGACGGCGGCGAGAGCGGAGGATCTCGGCTTCTTTGCCGAACGGGACGGCTGGCGGCGCGTGCTCGACGATCTGTGGCAGATCAATCGCAACCTGGCGGTACAACATCCCGGCCTGCCGATCTTCTTCTTCGGCCATTCGATGGGATCCTTCCTCGGCCAGCAGTTCATGGCCGAGCACGGCGCCGCGCTGGCCGGCGTCATACTGTGCGGGTCCAATGGCCCGCCCGGTCCGCTCGTGACCCTCGGTCGGCTTGTGGCGCAGATCGAACGGTTCCGCCTCGGGCCGCGTGGCCGGTCGGCCCTGCTCAACCAGCTCTCCTTCGGGGAGTTCAACCGCGCCTTCCGTCCGGCACGGACCGAATTCGACTGGCTGAGCCGCGATCCGGCCGAGGTCGACGCCTATATCGCCGATCCGCTCTGCGGGTTCGTCTGCTGCACCGAACTCTGGTGCGAACTGCTTGCCAACCTGCCCCGCATCGCCGCGCCCGAGATGCTGGCGCGCCTGCCGAGGGATCTGCCGCTCCTGGTGATCGCCGGCACGGCCGATCCGGTGAGCGCGGGCACCAGGGGGTTGACCAGGCTGCTTGCGGCCTGGCAGGCGGCCGGCCTGACGCACTTCGCTCATATCTTCTACAAGGATGCCCGTCACGAACTGCTCAACGAGACCAACCGCGACGAGGTGACCGGGGATATCCTGCGGTGGCTGTTGGACAGGCTGGCGTCACGGGGATGATATGAGCGACACGCTGCATCTGCGGCCGATCCGGAACGGCCAGCCATGGCGCCGGCCGAAGCAAGGTCTTTGACCCAAGCCGGGCGGCTGCATATCCTGTGCGCCGTTTTGCCGGTTTATGCGTGATTTCAGGGAGGAACCATGCGCGGTCTGATGCAGGATGCCCCGCTGCTCATCTCGTCGCTGATCGATTATGCGGCGCAATATCATGGCGAGCGGGAAATCGTCTCGCGCACCATCGAGGGGCCGGTCCAGCGGACGAGCTACGCCGCCATGCAGCGGCGGGCCAAGCAACTCGGCAATGCCCTGCTTTCGATGGGGATCAAGCTTGGCGACCGGGTAGCGACCTTGGCCTGGAACGGCTACCGGCACATGGAGATCTATTACGGCGTCTCCTGCATCGGTGCGGTCCTGCACACGATCAATCCCCGGCTCTTTCCGGAGCAGATCGAGTACATCGCCAACCATGCCGAGGACCAGTTCATCTTCCTCGACCTCACCTTCGTGCCGCTGATGGAGCAGATGCAGGATCGCCTGCCGAAGGTGCGCGGCTTCGTCGTCATGACGGACGAGGCGCACATGCCCAAGACCAGCCTGCGCAACGCCGTCTGCTACGAGAAACTGGTCAACGCCCATTCCGACCGGCTCGCCTGGCCGGTGTTCGACGAGAGCACGGCATCCTCTCTCTGCTACACTTCGGGCACGACCGGCAACCCGAAGGGCGTGCTCTATTCGCACCGCTCGACCGTTCTGCACGGTTTCGCCGGCTGCATGGGCGACGTGCTGGGCATCACATCGAGCGACAGCATCCTGGTCGTCGTGCCGCTGTTCCACGCCAATGCCTGGGGCATTCCCTATTCGGCGGCGATGTGCGGTGCCAAGCTGGTCTTCCCCGGCATGGCGATGGACGGCAAGAGCATTTTCGAGCTGCTGCGCGACGAGCGGGTGACCATGACCGCGGGGGTGCCGACGGTCTGGCTGATGCTGTTCCAGTATCTCGACCAGGTGAAGGCCGAGACAGGGAAGATACCGGAGTTGCCGCATCTCAAGCGCGTGGTGATCGGCGGTTCGGCGGCGCCGCGCGCGATGATCAAGCGCTTCTGGGACGATTTCGGCGCCTATGTGGTGCATGCCTGGGGCATGACCGAAATGAGCCCGCTCGGCACGACGGGCAACCTGCTGCCCAAGCACAAGGACCTGCCGATCGAGGAACGTCTCGACGTGCAGGTCAAGCAGGGCCGCGCCGTCTATGGCGTGGAGCTGCGCATCACCGACGACGAAGGCAAGGAATTGCCGCGCGACGGTAAGGCCTTCGGCAACCTGCAGGTGCGCGGCCCCTGGATCACCTCCGGGTACTTCAAGGGCGAGGGCGGCAAGGTGCTCGATGCCGACAACTGGTTCACCACCGGCGACGTCGCCACGCTCGACCCGGACGGCTACATGCAGATCACCGACCGCGCCAAGGACGTGATCAAGTCCGGCGGCGAATGGATCAGCTCGATCGATCTCGAAAACGAGGCGGTCGGCCACCCGGCGGTGGCGGAAGCGGCGGTGATCGGCGTCGCCCATCCGAAATGGCAGGAGCGGCCGCTGCTGCTGATCGTCAGGAAGAAGGGGGCCGAGGCCAGCAAGGAGGAAATCCTTGAATTCCTCGAGCCGCGCATCGCCAAGTGGTGGATGCCGGACGATGTGGTGTTCGTGGACGAGCTGCCCCATACGGCAACCGGCAAGCTGCTGAAGACCAAGCTGCGCGAGCAGTTCCGGGACTACAAGCTGCCCGGCGCCTGAGCAGGGCCGCTTTGGCGGGTCGCGCTTTGGCGGGTCAGGCGAGGCGCCAGACCTCGCCCTCCTGCCGGACCCGGCCCGTCTCCTGCATGTGGATGAGATGCGCCAGCACCGATCGACCGGCGGCGCCATGCAGGTTGCGCGGGACGTCGCGGTACATGACCTCCACCATGGCGGGGATCGTTCGCGGGCCCTCGCGCAGGCAGCGCTCGATCTGGCCCTCGCGGTCGCGGCGATGCGCGATGTAGGCGCGCACGAAAGCCTGCGGCTCCGGGATCGGTGCGCCATGCGTCGGGTAGTAGAGTCGGTCCTCGCGCTCGAGCAGCCGGGCAAGGCTGGCGAAATAGTCGCGCATGTTGCCGTCCGGCGGCGAGATGACCGAAGTCGACCAGCCCATGACATGGTCGCCCGAAAAGAGCGCCGCCTCCTCGCGCAGGGCGAAGCAGAGATGGTTCGAGATGTGGCCCGGCGTGTGCAGCGCCTCCAGGGTGAAGCCGGCTCCCTTGATGACGTCGCCATCGGCCAGGACGATGTCAGGCCTGAAATCGAGATCGCCGCCTTCCTCGACCTGCGGGCCGTTCCCGGCGACCGGGTGCGGCCCGAAGCCCAGGGTCGGCGCGCCGGTGAGCGACTTGAGGGCGCGCGCCGCGGGCGAGTGGTCCCGGTGCGTATGGGTGATCAGGATATGGCTGACCCGCTCGCCGCGCAGCGCCTCCGCCAGCGCCTCGACATGGACGGAAAGGTCCGGTCCGGGATCGATCACCGCCACCTCGCCCTGGCCGACGATGTAGGTGCCGGTGCCGTGGAACGTGAAGGGGCCGGGATTGGGCGCGATCACGCGGCGGACCAGGGGGGAGAGCCGGTCGACCCGGCCATAGGCGAAATCCAGCTCCCTGATAAATGGAATGCTCACCCGTTCCGCTCCTGATTCGTTCGCGCCGGCTCATCCTCGGCGAGCGGGACGTCCCGGTCAATGTCCGGACACGGCCGGAAAAGCCTCAACCCTTCAAGGCGTTTGACCAGCACTGAGCCTTTCACGTATATAAGCGTCGTCCGCCCCGCAGGCTGGGGCGGCGACCGACGGCGACGGCACGAAAGTGCCTCAAGAATAATCGCCGCGGCCGCAGTCGGGAGGTTCGCCTGGATCTGTTTCTGCAATTGCTGATCAACGGCCTTGCGCTCGGTTGTATCTACGGGCTGGTCGCGTTGGGTTTCGTGCTCGTCTACAAGGCGACCGAGATCGTCAATTTCGCCCAGGGCGATCTGCTCATGCTGGGCGCCTTCATGGCCTTCACTTTCATTGCGACGCTCGGCCTGGATTACTGGATCGGCCTCGTTGCCGCCGCGCTGGTGCTCGGCCTGTTCGGCGTCGTGGTCGACCGGGTGGTGCTGCGCTACATCATAGGCCAGCCGCAGTTCGCCATGATCATGCTGACGATCGGGCTTGGCTTCCTGTTCCGCAGCTTCGCTTCCATGACCTGGGGACCGGACGACCATTCGCTGCCCACGCCCTTCACCAGCAAGGTGGTGAACGTGGGCGGCGCCATCGTCAGCCTGGAATACGTCTCGATCATCGTCGGCACGTTGCTGCTCTGCGCCGTTCTCTACGCCTTCTTCCGCTACACGAAGCTCGGCATTGCCATGCAGGCGGCCTCCCAGAACCAGCTCGCCGCCTATTACATGGGAATCCCGGTCAAGCTGATCTTCTCGCTCATCTGGGGCATCTCGGCCATGGTGGCGACGGTGGCGGGCGTGCTGCTCGCCCCGGTCAGCCTGATCCAGGTGAATATGGGCCTGATCGGCCTCAAGGCGTTCGCGGCAGCGGTGCTGGGCGGCTTCGGTTCGATTCCCGGCGCGCTGGTGGGCGGGGCGATCATCGGCGTGATCGAGGTCTTCTCGGGGGTCTATCTGGAAGAAGGCTTCAAGGATGTCGCGGCCTTTGTCGTGCTGCTGACCGTACTAGTGGTCCGCCCGCAGGGCCTGTTTGGCCAGCTCGGCCGGAAGAAGGTCTGATCGGCCATGCGCTTCATTTTCAAGACCGACTACAACCAGGACATCCGGCTCTTCAAGCACGAGGGCACGATCTTCTGGTACGGAATGCTCGGCCTCGTGCTGCTGGTGGCGCCGTTCGCCCTGCCGGAGTTCTATGTTGGCGAGCTGGCCTCGGTCTTCATCTATGCGATTGCCGGCGTCGGCCTGATGCTTCTGGTCGGTTTCACCGGGCAGGTCTCGCTGGGGCATGCCGCCTTCCTGGGCATCGGCGCCTATTGCAACGCCTATCTGCAGAATAACGGCGTGCCTTTCGTTCTGGCGGCGCCCGCCGCCGGCATGCTGAGCGGCATCGTCGGCTTCCTGGTCGGCCTGCCGGCGCTCAGGATGACCGGCATCTATCTCGCCATCGCAACGCTCGCCTTCGCGCAGATCATCGAGCAGGTGTTCATCCGCTGGGAGTCGGTGACCGGCGGCTTCGCCGGCTTCCCGGTGCCGAAACCGACCCTGTTCGGTGCCGCCGTGGATGGCGACCGCGAGTTTTACTTCGTCTGTCTGGTGGTTCTGGTTCTGGTGATAGTGGCGGCCATCAACCTGCTGCGTTCGCCGACCGGGCGGGCATGGGTCGCCATCCGTGACAGCGAGATCGCCGCGCAGAGCATGGGCGTCAACCTCGCGATCTACAAGACCTCGGCCTTTGGCATCAGCGCCTTCTTCACCGGCATCGCCGGCGCGCTGTTCGCGCACAAGATCAGCTACCTGGCTCCCGACATTTTCACCATCCTGCTGTCGATCCAACTCCTTCTCATGGTGGTGGTCGGCGGACTGGGCTCGCTGCACGGGGCGATCTACGGCGCGGTCTTCGTCGTGCTTCTGCCGCTCTTCATCTCCATCATGCGCGATTACCTGCCGGCGAACATCGCCCGCCAGCCGGGTCTGGAACCGGGCCTTTTCGGTCTGATCCTCGTGCTCGTCATCCTGTTCGAGCCCATGGGCATCTATGGCCGCTGGCTCAAGATCAAGCTCTTCTTCTCGCTGTTCCCGCTCTACAAGCGGGCGACCTTCAAGCGACAGAAGACCTATATGAAGTCGGAGCGACTGCGGTGAGCCTGTTCCGCGCCGAGAATATCTGCATCAATTTCGGCGGTATCCGTGCCGTGGACGGGGTGTCGTTCGCGGTCGAAAAGGGGCAGGTTTTCACCATCATCGGGCCGAACGGCGCGGGCAAGACCACCATCTTCAATCTCGTCAGCCGCATCTACGATGCGAGCGAGGGCAGGCTCTTTTTCCTCGACGAGGAGATCACGCGGGTTCCGCCGCACCAGATCGCGGCGCGGGGCATCGCCCGAACCTTCCAGAACATCGAACTGTTCGAGCATGCCACGGTGCTGCAGAACCTGCTGCTCGGCCGCCACGCGCACCGCAGCACGAACTTCTTCGAGGAACTGCTGTTCCTGCCCGGCGTGCGGCGAGCGGAGATGGCGCATCGGGAGAAGGTCGAGCAGGTGATCGACTTTCTCGACCTGCAGCACTACCGCGACAGCTACATCGTCAATCTGCCCTATGGCGTGCGCAAGGTGGTGGAGCTCGGGCGCGCGCTCTGCACGGAGCCGAAGCTGCTCCTGCTCGACGAGCCCTCCTCCGGTCTCAATGTCGAGGAAACGGAGGACATGGCCTTCTGGATTCACGACATTCGCAACCTGCTCGGCATCACCGTGCTCATGGTCGAGCACGACATGTCGCTGGTCAGCGAGGTCTCGGACCGGGTGCTGGCGCTGAATTACGGCCGCGTCCTGGCAGAAGGAACGGCCGCCGAGGTGCAAGGCCATCCGGACGTCATCAAGGCCTATCTGG
>JAHCJR010000033.1 GCA_026126165.1 Alphaproteobacteria bacterium | reverse complement strand
CCGCCGTGCCGCGCGCGCGAGCGAGGAGCCGATCAGGCCGAAGCCGAGCAGCGCCAGCCGGCGGAAAGGCACCCACTCGTTCATCGGCCGAGGAACTCCCGCAGCGCCGCGACCAGCAGGCGGTTTTCCTCCTCGGTGCCGATCGTGGCGCGCAGGCACTCGCCAAGGCCATAGCCCCCCATCTGGCGCAGCAGGATGCCGCGCTGGCTGAGAAAGCGGTCGGCGGCGAGGGCATCGTGCGGTGCTGCGGGGAAGCGGATCAGAATGAAGTTGCCGAGCGAGGGCGTCACGCCGAGGCCGAGCTTGCGGACCTCTTCGCTGAGCCAGGGCAGCCAGATGTCGTTGTGGGTGCGGGCCGCGTCCACATGGGCGACATCGGCAAGCGCGGCGATGGCCGCCGCCTGCGCGGGCAGGTTGACGTTGAAGGGTCCGCGCACCCGGTGCAGGATGTCGACCACCCCGGGATGGGCATAGGCCCAGCCGACACGCAGCCCGGCGAGGCCGTAGATCTTCGAGAAGGTGCGGGTCATGACCACGTTGTCGTGGGCGCGCACCAGTTCGATCCCCGCTTCGTAGTCGTTGCGCGAGACATATTCGGCATAGGCGGCGTCGATCACCAGAAGCACATCCTCGCGCAGGCTCCGCCGCAGCCGCGCCACTTCCTGCGCCGGCAGGTAGGTGCCGGTCGGATTGTTGGGATTGGCGAGGAAAACGATCCGCGTCCGGTCGCTCACCGCCGCCAGCATGGCGTCGATATCGGCCGTGAGATCCTTTTCCGGGACCGCCACCGGCTTCGCGCCATGCGCCTTGGCCGCGATCGGATACATGAGGAAGCCATGGCGGCTGTAGACGATCTCATCGCCCGATCCGGCGAAGGCCTGGGTGATCAGGCCGATCAGCTCGTCCGAACCGTTCGAGCAGACGATGCGCTCCGCCTCGATGCCGTAGTGGCGCGCCAGCGCCTCGCGCAGCGCGCTCGCCCCGCCGTCGGGGTAGCGATGCAGCGACTTTGCCGCCGCCTCGTAGGCGGCGATGGCGCGCGGGCTCGGGCCGAGCGGTGTCTCGTTGGAGGACAGCTTGATTACCCTCGCTACGCCCTGGGCCTGGCTTTCGCCGCCCTTGTAGGGGGTGATGTCGAGTATTCCTGGCTGGGGGCGGGGTATGCTCACGGCGTGCCTCTGGATCGGATGGCGTTCATTCCTCGATGGGTAGCGCGTAGGCGCCGAGGGTCTTGATATGGCCGATCGCACCTTGCGACAGTTCCTGCGCCCTGGCCAGCCGCGCGTCGTCGGCTGCGACGAAGCCTTCGGCGGCGTAGAGCTGGAGTTCCGGCAGTCCGAGCCCACGATGGGCTGCCACGCCCTGCACGGCGAAGCCCGCCTGGCGCAGGATCTCGGTGATGCGGGCCCGGCTTACCTCCGCGGCGAGCTGGGCCGCGAGCAGGCTTTCATCGGCGCCGGAGGGTTCGGGCTCGGCATTGGCGACGGCAAGCGCGGCCAGCGGTTCGAAATTTCCTTCCCCAGACGGCACGAAGGGCAGCCTGGCGATCACCCGCAGCCCGTCGCTCTCGCCGAGGGCAAGCTGCACCCACCAGGGTTCATCCTCGCCGTCCTGGGGCATGGGCAGGATGCCGATGGTGCCCGGCGTCTCGCCGATCGCCCTGAGGGCGCGCCCCGCGCTGCGATAGAGGGCCATCGGCGCGCTCGATCCGTAATGCCGGCGGGCCATGTCGCAGTAGCCGACCGATTTCTCGGGCGCGAGGACCGCGAGGCTCATGGGGCCCTGCACCCGGCAAAGCGCCGCGATCAGTTCCCGCCAGATGCGCGCCACCACCGCCCGTGGCAGGACCCCGCGATGGCGGGCCATCAGGCGGCGCAGGATCATCGCCTCGCGGCCGGGCCGCAGCACGGCCTTCGGTTCCTCACGCACGCCTTTCACGGCGGCGACGCGCTGCACCACTTCCGCCCGGCGCATGACCAGATCGTGCAGCCGGTCGTCGATCTCGTCGATCTCGCGGCGCAGCGCTTCGAGGTCTGGCTGGGGCTGTTTCATGGGGCAAGGGGATGGGGCCGAAGGGCCACCTTTCTAGTCTTCCGGGCATGAAAAGGCAAAGCGAAACAACCCCTCCGCCCCTCCGGTGTCATGCTTGACGGGCGGGCCGCCGGGGATTACCTATGAGCGACCGTGGTGATTTGAGCCGGCCGGCTTGCGGGCCACGTTAAACAAACCGCTAAAAGGCCGGGGCGATCGCAAACCCTGGCCCTGTCCGCGGCCGGGGTTTTTTTGTGGCTGCCGGCGCGGGCGGGCGGCGATCGGGCAAGGAGAGGCGCGTGGCGGAGGCGGATTCGGTCCATGGGCACGGGGAGGCGCGGGTGCAGGGTGGGCTTGTGGCCGCGCTCGGGCGCGAGCGGCCGCTCCGGCTGGAAAGCGGGGTCACGCTCGGCCCCTTCACCATCGCTTACCAGACCTATGGCCGGCTCGACGCGGAACGGCGCAACGCCATCCTGATCTGCCATGCGCTGACCGGGGACCAGCACGTCGCCTCGCGCCATCCGGTCACCGGCAAGCCCGGCTGGTGGGAGAGCATGGTCGGGCCGGGTCGCGTGATCGACACCGAGCGCTATTTCGTCATCTGCGCCAACGTGCTTGGCGGCTGCATGGGATCGAGCGGACCGACCGAGATCGACCCGGCTTCGGGCAAGCCCTATGGCCTCGCCTTCCCCGTGGTGACCATCGCCGACATGGTGAACGCGCAGGCGATGCTTCTTGATCATCTCGGCATTCCCGACCTCTTTTGCGTGATTGGCGGCTCGATGGGCGGCATGCAGGTGCTGCAATGGGCGGCGAGCTACCCGGACCGGGTCTTCTCCGCCATTCCGATCGCCTGCGCGGCGCGCCATTCCGCACAGAACATTGCCTTTCACGAGGTCGGCCGGCAGGCGATCATGGCCGATCCCGAATGGCGCGGCGGGGACTACCTCTCCTTGGGGAGCAATCCGCGCGCCGGCCTCGCCGTGGCGCGCATGGCCGCGCACATCACCTACCTCTCCGAAACCGCGCTGCATCGCAAGTTCGGCCGCAACCTGCAGAACCGGGAGCGCATCACCTTCGGTTTCGAGGCGGATTTCCAGGTCGAAAGCTACCTGCGCCACCAGGGTTCGACCTTCGTCGAACGCTTCGACGCCAATTCCTACCTCTACATCACCCGCGCCATGGATTACTTCGACCTGGCGGCGGAACATGGCGGCGTGCTGGCGAAGGCGTTCAGCGGCACGCGCACGCGCTTCTGCGTGGTCTCCTTCACGTCCGACTGGCTGTTCCCGACCCGGGAAAGCCGCGAGGTCGTGCACGCGCTCAATGCGGCGGCGGCCAACGTGAGCTTCGTCGAGATCGAGAGCGACAAGGGCCACGATGCCTTCCTGCTGGACGAGCCGGAGATGTTCAAAATCCTGCGCGGCTTCCTCGAAGGTTCGGCCGAGCATCGGGGCCTGCGCCGATGAACGAGCGGCCGGGCGCGAGCCAGCGCGGCATCCGCATCGACCTGCTGTCCATCGCCGACATGGTCGAGCCGCGCTCGCGCGTGCTCGATGTCGGTTGCGGCGATGGAGCACTGCTCGATTACCTGGCGCGCTTCAAGCAGGTGGACGGACGCGGTCTGGAGATCAGCCAGGCCGGCGTCAATGCCTGCGTCGCGCAGGGCCTCTCGGTGATCCAGGGCGATGCCGACGCCGATCTCAAGGACTATCCGGCGAATGCCTTCGACTACGTGATCCTGAGCCAGACGTTGCAGGCGACCCGCCGGCCCCGGCAGGTGCTGACCGACCTGCTGCGCATCGGTCGGCGGGCTATCGTTTCCTTCCCGAACTTCGGCTATTGGCGCGTGCGCCTCGATCTGCTGCTGGGCGGGCGGATGCCGATGACAGGCACGCTCGACCAGCCCTGGTACGAAACCCCCAATATCCATCTTTGCACGATCGAGGATTTTCTCGATCTCTCGCGCGATCTCGGCATCGCCATCGAGCGGCGCATCGCCATCGACGGGAAGGGCCGCAGTCGGCAGGGCGGACGACCGCTGGACAACCTGCTGGCGGAGCAGGCGCTGTTCCTGCTCAGGAAGAACGGCTGACGCTATCATTGCCGCGGCCGATGGCCGGGCGCATCGGCAGGGCAGGTGCGAAGCGCGGCCGGCGCCGGCGCGCGCGTTCCGGCGTCGCGGCATAGATCTGCTTGCCCGCCTCGACCAGCAGCAGCCCGGCGAACCGCAGCCGATAGCGTTCTCCGATCCGCTCGATCGGGCCAGCGAGGCGCAGCAGGAACCGCCAGTCGCTGGGCGGCCAGTACAGGGCGGAATGGCTCTGCGTCGGCAGGAACATGCTCTCGCGCAAAAGCCTCGTGAGCTGCTGCGCGGTGAAGGGGTAGCCTTGGCCGAAGGGCGTGTGCTCGAAGCGCGCCCACAGGCCGCGCCGGTTCGGCGCCACCACCAGCAACCTTCCCCCCGGCGCCAGCACGCGCCAGATCTCGCGCAGCGCCAGGGCAATGTTCTCGCTGTTCTCCAGCCCGTGCACCAGCAGCACGCGGTCGATGGAGGCATCGGGCAGCGGCAGTTCCGCCTCCTCGACCAGCCCGGTGAGGAAGGGCCCCTCGCGCGGCCATTGCGTCACCCCCTGCGCCGCCGGCATCAGCGCAATGACCCGTTCCGCCTCGTCCTTGAAAGCGCGAAGATAGGGCGTCGCAAAGCCCAGGCCAAGGACGCGAAGGCCACGGACATCCGGCCAGAAACCGCGAATCCGCAAGAGCAGGTGGCGCCGCGCGAGCTGGCCCATGGGAAGCGCGTAGAATTGCCTAAGATCGATCACGTCTGGACGCATGAGCCGCACTTTAGCACGGTGTGACAACACGGAATGTTTACTTGGCAGAAACGCCCCCGGCCCGGATAACCCGGCAGGGAATACCTGTCAGGCAGAAAGTGATGGCTGCTCAGGGCATGACACATACTGTCCCGGTCGCGGCGGACAGGTCCTCGCCGGATCGGTTGCGTGCACTCCGCGCCGTCCCGGCTCGGCGCCGGGCGGATTACGAGTTCCTGCGCGACAACCGCCTCGTCGACGAGCTGCGCTGGCGTGGCTACTCGGTGGAGATCTGGGAGACCGACGCGGCGGCCCTCGGCGCCCGGAACGGCCGGGATGTGGCCTGTTTCCTGGAAGCCATTCCCGTCGATTTCGTGTCCCGGACCACGGAATGGACCTCTGGCGCCTTGCGCGATGCGGCGCTGCACCTGATCGAAATCCAGCTCTTCTGCCTGGCACGCGGCGCGATGCTGCGGGAACTGCAGGCAGACAGCATCCAGTTTCGCGCCGGTCGGCCGGTGCATGTCGACCTGCTCGCCTTCGGCCGCCGCAGCGACGATGTCGCGGCCGGCTTTCTGGAATCCTTTCGCGCGCTCTATCTGCAGCCGCTCGGCATCGCCCTCGATCCCCTTTCCCAAGACGGGCTGCCCTCACGCCTCGAAGGGATCGCCGCGCGCCTGTCTGCTCTGACGCTCCCACGCGAGACCGGCGCGGCGGTCGCGGAGGGCAGGGACGATCCGCAGGCGCAGGGGCGGCAGGCATTTATCGAGGATTTCGTCCGGCGCGCGAGGCCGGGACTTCTGTTCGATCTGCATGCCGGCGACGGCCGGTTCGGGCGCCTGGCGCTTGCCTCGGGCGCCCGTTCGGTCGTCGGTCTGGAACCGGATCGCGCGGCGGCGGAGATCAGCTACGACATCGCGCGCGCCAAGGGGCTGCGCCTGCTGCCGCTGGTGGTCGGCGGGCTCGACCCGGCGCGCTGTCGCCCGGGCGATGCCGGTGCCGCCGTTCTGGCGCTCCGGCCTGGCCATGGCTCGCTCCCATTCGATGGGCGCGCGCTGGATGACCGCGTCGCGGCGGCCATGTCGCTCGCGCCCCGCGGGGTGATCGAGTACGCGGCCGCGCCGTCGTTTCCCGATGCAACGGATGTCGCCCGCCAGGCCATCGCCCGGCGCGGTCGCATCGTTCGCGAAATCACCCTCGAAGCGCAGGGCGGGGCGCGGCGCGCCGTCCTGATTGCCTTTGATTGTTCCCTGGCCGGGTGACGCGCCGGGTTCAGGCCGCCTTCGGCCGGGACGCGGCGGTTCCGCCGGTCAGCTCCGCGGTCTTGTTTGCCACCCAGTCCTCGAAATCGAACTGCCGCGCCCTGGCGATCAGGGTCGCAGGAGATGGCGGATTGTCGAGGGTGGCGAGAATGGCCTCGGCCATGGCCGGATGGTCGCCGACCGGGACCAGACGGCCATAGCTGCCGCCACCCAGAATCTCCGCCGTGCCGAAGGGGCAATCGGTGCCGACCACCGGCGTGCCGCAGGCAAGCGATTCGAGCACCACGTTGCTCAGGCCCTCCATGCGCGAAGAGCTGACCAGCATCGAGGCCCGCGCCATGAAGCGGTAAGGGTTGGACTGGAACCCGATCAGCGTCAGGTCATCGCCGAGACCGAGTTCCCCTGCAAGGTCGAGCAGCCGCGCGCGTTCCTTGCGGTCCTTCCCCGTCCGGTCGGCATCGCCGATCAGGGCGAGGCGCACGCGGCGCGTCCGGCGGACCTCCGCGATCGCGCGGACCAGGGTGGCGAAGTCCTTCTGCTTCGAGAGCCGCCCGACGCCGAGGATCAGCGGAACCGAGCGGTCGAGGAACCAGGGATGCTCGACCTCTTCCGCCGCCATGGCGCCGAGAACGGGCAGGTTGACGGGGTTGTAGGTGACCGCGATCCGCTCGCGCGGGATGTCGAGCCGGCGCGCGATGTCGTCGGCGAGACCGGCGGAAACGGAGACGACGTGGTCGGCCGCCAGATAGGCGCGGCGCACCGCCCGCACGATGCGGCCGGCGCGCACCTCGCGATCCTCCCAGCCGCCCCAGGCGACACGCTCGCTCATGACCAGGCGTCCGGCGGTCTGGCTGAGCCGGCGGGCGAACAGACAGGCGAGCCCCATGATCGGGCCCACCGCATAGATCGCATCCGGGCGCCATTCGCGGAAATAGCCGGCGATGGCCGGCATCATGCGGAAGCCGGGCAGGACCTTCTCGGCGCTTGCCAGCGCGCGGAAATTGGCGCCGATCCCTGCCCAGTCGGCCCGCAGCGCCAGCAGGCGCGAGGCGATCCAGCCGCTTTCCGGCAGGGTGAGCAGGCGCACGCCGGGTCGCACGCGCTGCGCCGATTTCTCGAGCACCCGGCTGCTCAGCAGGTCCACGGCAAAGCCACGCTGGGCCAGCGCATTGGCAAGGATGATCGCGGTGCGCTGGTCGCCACCGCCACCCAGCCGGTGGACGACGATGGCGATGCGCGGCGCGCGCGTATCCGCCGACGGGCTGGCGGCCTGGGTCTCTGGGGTCGCGTTCATCTGGTATCCGCCATTTCGGGCTGCGGTAGGGTTGCGTCCGGCCGGGCGTGCGCCCGGTCGAAAAGGGTGAGCTGGAAGCCGGCTTCGCCGAACAGCATGCGGGAGAAAAGGCTGTCATGTTCGGCCGGAAAGATCGGACGCAGGGCGTTGCCCTGGCAGTTGGTGATCTCGCCGCAATAGATGCGGCGACCATCGGAATAGAGATCGACGCGCACGAAGCTGAAATCGGCTGCCAGTTTTTCCGCGACCGCGATCATCTCCGCCAGGTTGGCGGGGCGCTCGACATCGCGGCTGATGGGGAAGCGGATACCGAACGGCAGTTTCTCCCATTCGGGCGAGTAGAAGCTGCGCACATGGTCGGTGAAGCTGTCGAGGTCGACCATGATGCCGCGCACCTTGCCTTCGACGCAGAAGAACTTGTAGTCGTTGGGCGGTTCCGTCCCGAAGATAAGCGGCTCGACGATGACCTTGGGCTCGAGGTAGCGGTAATTCGCCTCGCGGCCGCGGATGTAATAGTTCTTGCGGAACCAGAAACGGATTTTCGCCGGATCGATGGGAGCGGCGTCGCGCCTGAGGATGAGATGCCCGGAGAGATGCGTCGGCTTGATGGCGCAGTCCGTCGGGTAGTCGTAAGCAAGCGCCTCGTCCAGGCTGCGCAGGACGGCAATCGTCGGAACATTGAATTCCTCGCCGATCTTGGCCCGGATGTAGAGCTTCACGAACTCCTTGTCCGAGACAAAGGCACGCTGCGGCCGCAGGATCTCGTCGGAAATCTTAAGATAGTGCAGGGCATCGTTCAGGCCACCACCGATGCGGGGCAGGCGGCCGTGGGCTTTGTAGAACAGCAAGGTGGAAATGACCCGGTCAAAGAAGCGGGTCTTGGGCGCCCGCTTGACGAATGCGCCCCATATTCTCTTCCTGATAGATTTCATGCCGATCCGCCTAGCACGCTGGCCGTGTGCGGGCGAGTCAACACTCCGTGTTCAAACGATTGTGAAGGCCGGGACCGATCGTTATGATTCGGCCCATGGCCCTGATCATCGAGCAGATACCCGTCCTTTCCGACAATTATGTCTACCTCCTGCACGAGCCGGAGGCACAAGCGACCGCCGTGGTCGACCCGGCCGTGGCGGAACCGGTGCTGGAGCGGCTGGAAGCGCGGGGCTGGCAACTCACGCACATCCTCAACACGCATCATCACGGCGACCATGTGGGCGGCAATCTGGCGCTCAAACGGGCCACCGGCTGCACCATCGTCGGCCCGCGCGCCGATCGCGCGCGCATTCCCGGCATCGAGGTCGAGGTGGGCGAGGGCGACGTCTACGCCCTCGGGCAGGCGCAGGCGCGGGTCTACGACGTGCCGGGCCACACGCGCGGCCATATCGCCTACTGGTTCGAGGCGGATGCGGCGCTGTTCTGCGGCGATACCATGTTCTCACTCGGCTGCGGTCGGCTGTTCGAGGGAACGCCGGCCCAGATGTGGGCCTCGCTTGCCAAGCTCGCCACCCTGCCGGACGAGACACGCATCTTCTGCGCGCATGAATATACGGAGTCGAATGCCCGCTTCGCGCTCAGCGTCGAGCCGGATAACGAGGCACTCCAGCGGCGCGTGGCGGAGGTGAAGTCGCGTCGGGCCGCCGGCCTGCCGACGGTCCCCTCCACCATGGCGATGGAACGCGCGGCCAATCCGTTTCTCAGGCCCTTCAGCCCCGAGCTGCAGCGCCAGCTTGGCCTTTCGGGCGGCGACCTGGTGGCGGTCTTCGCCGAGACCAGGCGGCGCAAGGACAGTTTCTGAGCACCGATCTCCCGCCAACCACATCCGGAAAGAATGAAAGATGATGAAGCTGCATTACGCGCCTTTCTCTCCCTATGCCCGCAAGGTGCGCGCCGTCGCCATCGAAGCCGGCCTGGGCGAGCGCATCGAACTCGTCGCCACGATGCCGCGCGAAGCGGGGGAAGCCTATGGCCGCGTCAATCCGTTGCAGCGCATCCCGGCGCTGGTGCTGGAAGATGGCGAGGTTCTCTATGACAGCCCGGTGATCTGCGAGTATCTCGACTGGCTCAATACGGGGCGCAAGCTCTTCCCCGCACCAGGGCCCGCGCGCTGGCAGGCGCTCAAGCTCCAGGCGCTGGGCGATGGCATCATGGACAGTTCGGTGCCGCGCCGTCAGGAGAGCCTGCGCCCGGCCGCCCAACAGTCGCCCGAGCAGCTTCAGAGCTATGTCCGCCAGGTCCGTCAGGCGCTCGACGCGCTGGAAGGCATGACCGGCGGGATGGGCGAGGTCAATATCGGCACCATTGCGGTCGCCTGCGCCCTCGGCTATCTCGATGCCCGTTTCCCCGATGATGCCTGGCGCAAGGGCCGTCCGAAGCTCGCCGCCTGGGAGCAGGGCATGGCGGCGCGGCCGTCGATGCAACAGACCCGGCCGCAATAGGCTACCTGTCGGACCCGGCAGATCGGGGAGCGACTGACGCGATTGTGAATGCTGCGTACCGGCAGGGTCGGCTTTACTGGGCGAAACCCGTGGAGCTGGCCATTGCATACCGAATTGCCATCGCTGGACCCTGACGACTGGGCAGCATTCAGAACGCTCTGCCACGACCTTGTGGATGAAGCGCTGAAGGCGGTCGAGGGCGTCAGGGAGATGCCGGTTTGGCAACCGATGCCGGACGCAGTGCGCTCGGCGCTTCGGGAGCCGGCGCCAAGATCGGCACAGGGAGCCGAGAGGGTCGGGGCCGAGTTCCTGAAACGTATCCTGCCCTATGCCAACGGCAACCTGCATCCCCGCTTCTTCGGCTGGGTGCATGGCGCCGGAACGCCGGTCGGCGCATTGGCGGAGTTTCTTGCCGCATCGATGAATGCCAATGTCGGCGGGCGCGATCACGGCGCCGTTCACGTGGAGCGGCAGGTGATCGAATGGTGCAAGGAAATATTCGGGTTTCCGGCGGAGGCGAGCGGCCTGCTGGTCAGCGGCACCTCCATGGCCACGCTGATTGGTCTCACCGTGGCAAGGAACGTCCTGGCGGAAGGCGACGTGCGCGATCTGGGCCTGCTTGCGGAGCCGCGGCAGCTCGTCTGCTATGCGTCGCAGCAGGTGCATGGCTCGGTTGCCAAAGCCCTCGAACTGCTCGGAATCGGCCGCAGGGGCCTGCGGCTCGTTCCCGTGGATGCCGAACATCGCCTGATCGTGGAAGAGCTGCACAACGCCATTCGCCTCGACCGCGCGGAAGAACGGCGCCCCTTCGCTGTCGTGGGAACTGCCGGGACGGTCAATATAGGCGCGAGCGATCCGCTCGCCGAACTGGCTTCGCTCTGCCGTGCCGAAAGCCTGTGGCTGCATGTCGATGGAGCTTTCGGCGCGCTCAGCTTGCTCGCTCCGGGCCGTCGCGGGAGCCTCAAGGGAATTGAACAGGCCGACTCCCTTGCCTTCGATTTTCACAAATGGTTGCACGTGCCCTACGATGCCGGCTGCATCCTGGTTCGCCGTGGCGGACAGCACCGGGCGAGTTTCGCGCGCGAGCAGGACTACCTTGCGGCGGCCGACCGCGGCCTGGCAGGCGGGGCTCCGTGGTTCTGCGATTTCGGCCCCGAACTCTCGCGCGGCTTTCGCGCTCTCAAGGTCTGGTTCACCATCAAGACGCATGGCCTGGACCAACTGGGGCAGGCGATCGCGGCGAACTGCGACTTGGCAGTGCGGCTTGCCGGGCTGGTAGGCAAGGAGCCTTGCCTCGAACTGCTGGCGCCGGTTCCCCTCAACATCGTCTGTTTCCGCTACCGGGGCGAGGGTTTGCCGGAGGCTGTTCTCGATCGCATCAACAGCGACATCGTCGCCGACCTGCAGGAACAGGGCATCGCGGCGCCTTCGACCACCCGCATCGGTGGGCGCCTTGCGATCCGCGCTTGCATCTGCAATCACCGGACGAGAGCGCGGGATCTTGAGATCCTGCTTGAGGCGGTTCGCACCCTTGGCCGGCAACGCGAGGCAGAATTGTCGGCGGTCGGGCAGGCGTGAAGCGGCTTGAGTGATGCGCGCTCAGAAGGCGGCGATCCGTGCCCGGCTCGCATCGCCCGAGCGTCGCAGTTCCTGACCGAGGAAGGCGGCGACCGCGCCCATGCCGGTCGCCGTGCCGCTCAGGCCGGCTGCGGCTTCGGCTTCGGCGTTGTAATTGGTGTTGGTGTTGACGTCGTAGGTCAGGAACTCCCCGGACAGGTCGGTGATGAATTCGATCCCCGCAATCCCGATCCGGTTCGCGGCGAGAAACGCCTCGTAGCGGTCGAACAGGGCGCGCCGCGCCGGGTCGATCCGCTCCAGGATCTGGAACCTGGCCGGCGCGGCCGCCGTTCCGGGCACGGTCGGGCAGAAGGCATCGCCCACCGCGCAGGCATCGGCCGGGCAAAGCTCGAAGCCCTGCGCCGTGGAGACGCGGACCGCATAGAGGAAGCGGCCGCCGACGAACTCCGCGCGGGTGATGAAGGGCTCCGGCGCGCGCACATATTCCTGCAGCAGGTGGGTGCCGTCGATCGGCGGGATGTAATCGGCGCTGTCCAGGTGCGCGACCAGCAGGTCGGGATGGGCGAAAAGCTGCACGCCGAGCCCCTTGCCGCCCCGGTTCGGCTTGAGGATCACCGGGCCTTCGCCGAAGCGCCGTGCTGCCTTCACCACCGCATCGCGCCCGACCGCGACGATGGTGCGCGGGACGCGGATGCCCGCGGCCTCCAGCGCCGCATATTGCCGCGCCTTGCTGATCTCCAGATCCAGTGCCCGGCCGCCATTGACCACCGGCCGGCCGTGGCGTTCCAGCCAGGCCAGGACGGCGGCGGTCAGTTCCGCCGCGAAACGGTGATCGCGGGTGTGCGAGGAAGCGCTCATGCGATTGTAGAAGACCCCTGCCGGGGGCGGCAGCGCGAAATCCACCTCCCCCTGGTCGAGGAACCATTCCGCGAATGGCAGGTCCTGCGCGGCGAAAGCGGCGCGCAGCGGTTCGACCCATTGGGCGTTCTCGTGCAGGACGTGGATGTGTGCCATCGGGAGTATCCTGTGAAACATTCTCAATATATCTATTCGTAAGTATAATCATAAGCAATACATATTATGAGTGTTGAATAGATGCGCGATCCCACTCTCTTGTCTTCCCCCTTCTCGCGGCGCCGCTTCCTCTCCCTGCTGCCGGGCGGATTCGCCGGTGCCGCGCTCGCGGCAGTCGAGGAGGAGCCGCGGCTTGTCGCGCAGCGCAGGGAGATCGAGGTTCTAGGTCGACCAGCCGAAGCATTTCGTCTCGCGCTCCGGAATGGCCAGGAGGGCCTGCATCTCGAGCCGGGCGACCGGCTGCGCTTCGTTCTTCACAATGAGCAGGGGGTCGCCCTGCGGCCGCACCTGCATGGCCAGACACCGCCTGCCGGAACGGAGGCCGCGGTCCAGGCCGGTGGCGACCTCGGCGTCGATCTGGCTCCACGGCCGGGCAGCCACTGGATTCACTCCACTGGCGATCTGACGCGCCAGCGGTTGCTCGCGGCGCCGCTGATCGTCCATGGGCCAAGACCGCCCTGGCCGGAACTGACCGTGCTGCTGCAGGATTTCTGCTTCCGTCCGGCGGAGGAGATTCTGGCCAACTGGCAGGACCCGGCGTGGCGTCAAAACTTTCAGCCCGATACCTGCCTTGCGAACGGCCACGGTCTCGACGCGCCCGATCCGGTCCGCGTGGCACCCGGCCAGCGCCTCCTGCTGAGGCTGATCAATGCCGCCGCCACAAGCGATTTCATCCTCGATGCCGGCCCGCTGCGAGCCCAGTTGATGGCGGTCGACGGCAATCCGGTGCGGCCGCTGCCGGTCCGCAAGCTGCCCCTCCTGCTTGGCCAGCGCGCCGATCTGCTGCTCGAAATTCCGCCCGAACATGGCGCCTGGAGCCTGTTGGCGCGCCGCGCCCGGTCACGTCTGCAGACCGGCATCATATTCGGGACCCGTCGCGGGCAAATCCGCCGGCTCTCCCTGCTGGGGGAAGGGGCGGCCGAAGGCGGCGATCCGGCCATCGACATGCGGCTTGCGCCGCCGCAGCCGGACCCGCACTTGCGGCAGGAGCGGCGGCTTGCACTCCGCCTCGCGGATGGCGCGCCCGGGGCGCCCTGGCGCCTGATATCCGAGGACGGGCAGCCGCTCGCCCTGCGGCCGGGAGACGAGGTGGAACTCACCCTCCGCAACGCGACGGCGACGGGCCACGTGCTGCACCTGCATGGCCATCATGTCCGCGTGATCGGACTGAACGGGCAACTCCTGCCGGGCATCCTGCGGGATACCTTCGCCGTGCCGGCACGGGGCTCGGCCGTCATCGCCTTTCGGGCCGACCGCGCCGGCGACTGGCCGATCGTCGGCCAGAACCTCTATGACGGCCTCTCCGGTCTTTCCGCAACCCTGTCCTGCCGGGAGTGAGGGGCGGGCCGCCATTTCTTTGCCAAATTGGGCGGAGTAGGATGCGCCGTCCATCTTAAGCGGCGGCTACGGCGTTCCACCTTCATGCAATCCAGCGAAGGCTCCTTCTTCAGGGGGCGCGAGGTCCTCATCACCGGCGGCCTCGGCTTCATCGGCTCCAACCTTGCCGGCCGCCTGGTCGAACTGGGCGCCAGGGTCACGCTGATCGACAGCCTGATCCCGGAATATGGCGGCAACCTGCACAACATCGCCGGCATCCGCGAGCGGGTGCGCGTCAACATTTCCGACGTGCGCGACACGCACAGCCTGCGTTATCTCGTGCAGGGCGCGGAACTGCTCTTCAACCTGGCCGGCCAGACCAGCCACATGGACTCGATGACCGATCCGCTGACCGATCTCGAGATCAACTGCGCCGCCCAGCTTCGCCTGCTGGAGACCTGCCGGCTCTACAACCCGAAGATCCGCATCGTCTTCGCCTCCACGCGCCAGATCTATGGCCGGCCTGACTACCTGCCGGTGGACGAGCGCCACCTGCTGCGCCCGACCGACGTGAACGGCATCAACAAGATGGCGGGCGAGTGGTACCACATCCTTTACAACAATGTTTACGGCATCCCGGCGGTCGCCCTGCGGCTGACCAATACCTACGGTCCGCGCATGCGCATCAAGGATGCGCGGCAGACCTTCCTCGGCATCTGGGTTCGCCTGGCGCTGGAGGGCAAACCCTTCGAGGTCTGGGGCGGCGAGCAGCTTCGCGACTTCACTTATGTCGATGACTGCGTCGAGGCGATGCTGCTGGCCGCGGCGCGGCCGGAAAGCACGGGCCATGTCTACAATCTGGGCGGCGACAGCGTGGTGAGCCTCAAGGACACGGCCGAGTTGCTGTCGCGCGCGGCGGGCGGGGCGGAGTACCGGCTTCGCGAATTCCCGGCGGAACGCAAGCGTATCGATATCGGCGACTATTATGCCGACGACAGCGCCTTCCGTTCCGCCACCGGCTGGCAGCCTTCCGTCCCCCTTGCCGAGGGCCTGCGCCGCACCGTCGATTTCTACCGCGAGAATCTCGCGCACTATCTCTAGGAGCTTGTCGCCGATGATCCCGCAGACCGATCCGAAGGCCGCCTATCTCGCGCAGAAGGCGGAGATCGACGCGGCGCTCGCGCGCGCGCTCATGAGCGGCTGGTACATCCTGGGCGAGGAAGTGAAGGGCTTCGAGCGGGAGTTCGCGGCCTTCGCCGGCGCGCCGCGCGCGATCGGCGTCGCCAACGGAACCGATGCGCTGGCCATCGGCCTGCGCGCGCTCGGCGTGCGGCCGGGCGACCGGGTGATCACCGTTTCGCACACCGCCGTCGCCACCGTCGCGGCGATCGAGATGATCGGCGCCGTGCCGCTGCTCGTCGATATCGAGGAGGGCGGCTACGGCATGGATCCCGAGGCGCTGGAGGCGGCGCTCTCGCTGCCGGGCGCGCCGGTCAGGGCCGTCGTGCCGGTGCATCTCTACGGTCACCCGGCAGCCATGGACCGCATCATGCCGATTGCCGCCGGGGCCGGCATCCCGGTGCTCGAGGACTGCTCGCAGGCGCATGGCGCGAGACTGCTTGGCCAGGGCGTCGGCAGCTTCGGCCAGGCCGCGGCCTATTCACTCTATCCGACCAAGAACCTCGGCGCGCTCGGCGATGGCGGCGTACTGACGGCCAACGAGGCGGCGCTGGCCGACCAAATGGTGGCGCTGCGCGAATATGGCTGGCGCGAGCGCTATATCAGCGATATCGCCGGGCAGAACAGCCGGCTCGACGAGCTGCAGGCGGCGATCCTGCGCGTCAAGCTTCGCGCCCTCGACGCAGACAACGAGCGCCGCCGGCACATCGCCGCGCTCTACCGAGCCGCGCTCGACGGGCTTGCCTTCGGCCTGCCGGCGGAGCGGCGGGATGCGCGCCATGTCTATCACCAGTTCGTCATCCGCTGCCGCCGCCGCGACCAGGTACGCGAGTTCCTGCGCGGCAAGGGTGTGGCGAGCAACGTGCATTATCCGCTCCCCGTCCATCTCCAGCCCGCCTATCGTGGCCGTATCGCCCTCGCGCCCTCGGGCCTCGCGCGCACGGAAGAGGCGGCGCGGACGGTGCTCAGCCTGCCTATGTTCCCGCAGCTTCCTGAACGCGATGTCCAGCGCGTGGCGGAGGCGCTTGCCGGGGCTGCCGCGTCCGGGCTCGATTAATCCTGCCGGGCGGTGTCCGGGCCGCCGCGCAGGACCTCGCGCACGATCGATTGCGGCTTGCGGTTGCTGAGCAGGTAAAGCCGGCCCAGATATTCGCCGATCATGCCGAGGCTCACGAGCTGCACGCCGGAAACGATCAGGAAGGCTGCCATCAGCGAGGCATAGCCCGGCGGCGTGTCGGTCAGGATCGCCTCGATGATGACGATCACCGCGACGAGGAGGCCAATGGCGGCGAAGGCCAGACCCAGCATGGCGCTGATGCGCAGCGGCATGACCGAGAAGTTCAGGAACATGTTGAGCCACAGCCGGATCAGCCGGCGCAGCGTGTAGTTGGAGCGTCCCTCCTGGCGCGGCAGATGCTCGACCTGCAGGCGGCCGATGCGCTGCGTCACCTGCATGAGCTGGCCGTCCACGTAGGGGAACGGGCCTTCGTAGCGCAGGACCTGCTGCACCGCGAAGGCGCTCATGCAGCGGAAGCTCGACAGATAGACCCCCTTCGGCTTGTCGATCAGCACGTCGGCGCACCAGTTGGTGAAGCGGCTGCCGAGGTTGCGCCACCAGGCATGCTGCTTCTGCGCATAGAAGGTGTAGACCACGTCGAGATCGTTCTCCCTGGCATGGCGCCAGAGCCGCACCACTTCCGAGGGCGGGTTCTGCAGATCGTCGTCCATGGTGATGACGTGGGCGCCGCGCGCCTGGCGCAGGCCGGCCATGACCGCATTGTGCTCGCCGAAATTCCGCGCCAGGTCGACGAGGGTCAGCGGCACGCGCGCGCCGGCGAGCAGCTCCCGGCAGACGCGCAGGCTGTCGTCGGGACTGCCGTCGTTGACCAGCACGATCTCGAGCCCGCCCGGCACTTCGAGGCCGCTCAGGGCTTCGACCAGCGAACCGACCGATTTCGCGCCGTTATAGACGGGCACCACGATGCTGAGTGCGATGGGCGTGCTCATGCTTGCTCCGCCAGTATGAGAATCGAACCGCCGAAGGGAAAGGGGAAGTCCAGGCGGCGCTCCAGCGCCAGCGCGCCGCCGAAGAGGCGGTCGAGAAGTGCCGGGAATTCCCGCACGTCGCTCTCCGCCCCGCCGCCTCGCCTGAGCAGGCGACGCACCACCATCAGCGGCAGCAGCAGACTGTTCCAGTAATAGCCGCGGACGCGGTCGAAACCGGCCTCGCGCACCAGGGCCAGCGCCTGCGCGCGCGTGTAGCGGCGGGCGTTCTGCACGCGCCGGTCATGATCGGACATCAGCCAGCCATAGGCAGGCAGGTTGAGCAGCAGCCGTCCGCCGGGCGCCAGGCAGCGCCGCATCTCACGCAGCGCCGCCCCTTCATCGACCCTCGCATGGCAGAGCACGTCCGCCGAGACGATCAGGCGAAAGGCCCCGTCGCGGAACGGCAGGGTGTTGAGGCTGCCGGCGACCACGGGCCGGCCGCTGCGCGCGCGAGCCATCTGGCAGGCGGGTTCGGAAACGTCGAGGCCGAACGCGTGCTCGATGCCGCATGCGACCAGATCCGCCAGCACGCCGCCGGTGCCGCAGCCGGCATCGAGAACCGCCCCGCCGCCGGATGCGCTGTCCCTTCGCGCCAGGGCCAGCAGGTTGGCGCGCAGGCCGCGAAACCACCACATGCGCTGCTCGACTTCGTGGAGACGCTGATACTCGCGGGCTTCCATGAATGTTCGACCGGAAAGGCCAGGATCGGCGTGGACGGGGTGAATGGAACAGGATTATATCATTGCCGACGTCGCTGGCGGTAAGGCTGCGTTGCCATGCCGGCCATTGTAACGATTTGTCCGTCATTGCCGGCGATGATGTCGGCGCCCGAGGCCAGTGCCCGACCCTTCCGTCCGCCGGACCGTCATGAGCCCCTTGCCGCACGAGCCAGCCCCCGTCCTCCTGCCCGACTGGATCGCGCGGCGCGCGCTGGGCCTGATCGTCGGTGCGTTCCTGCTGTTGCCGGCGCTGCTCTCCCTCGGCTATTTCCTGCCGCCGATCAACCATGACACGGCGGCGATCCTGGCCATCTCCCAGCGCTGGATCGAGGGCGAGCGCCTTTATGTCGACCTGATCGACATCAATCCGCCGATGACCTTCGTGCTCAACGCCTTCCCCGTGCTGGTGGCCAAGGCGACCGGCATGAGCGTGCCGGCGGCGCTCACGTTCTGTTTCCTGCTCGCCATCGCCGCCTCGATCCTTGCGGCATGGCATCTGCTGGCGCGTCATGTGGAGCCGGAGCGGCCGCTCGTGCGGCTCATCGTCCTGCTGCTGCTGCCCTTCCTTCTCATCGTCTTTCCCGGGGAGAACTTCACCCAGCGCGAGCATCTGATGATGATCGCCGCCTTTCCCTATCTTCTGCTGGCCGCCGCGCGCAGCGCCGACCGGCCGGTGCATCCCATGCTGTCCATGGCGATCGCGGTCGCTGCCGCGCTGGCGGTCGGACAGAAGCCGCATTTTCTGTTTTTCCTCGTGCTGGTGGAGCTGCATGTGCTCCTGGCCCGGGGCTGGCGCGCCGCGCTGGCCGACCGGGTGCCGTGGACCGCCTTAGCCGTTCTCGTCGTTTACCTGGTGCTTACGCTCGTTCTGTTGCCGGCCTACTGGCGGGAGGTGCTGCCGCTTGCCTTCGGCGAATATGCCGAACTGGGGGAGGGCGATCCGCTCGCCACCGCGCTCGACTGGACGAGCGGGCCGACACTGCTCACGCTCCTCGCGCTGGGCGCCGCCGCCTTCCTGTTCTCCCGCTCGCACCTTTCGCGGCTGCTGGCGCTCCATGCCACCGCCATGGCACTGAGCAACATTCTCCAGGCCAAGGGCTGGCCCTATCACGTCATGCCGGCGCAGGCCGGCACGTTGCTGCTGCTCGCGGTGCTGCTGGCGGAAGTGGTGGACCGGTATCTGCCGCGTACCCCGATGGCGGCGCGGCTGCCGGTGGCCGGGTTTCTCGGGGTCTTCGTCCTGCTCACCTACTACACTGCCTTCATGCTCGAGCCTCCCTTCGGCAAACAGCGCGAGTATGCCGATAGCCCGACGGCGATGCTGCTCAAGCTGGTGAAGCGCGATGCGCGCGGCGGGCGCATGCTGGTGATCTCGCCCGGCATCTACCCCTTCTACCCGCTGGTCCTCTATGCCCGCACCCAGGTGGTGACGCCCTATCTGACCATGTGGCTGCTGCAGGGCCTCTATCATGACTGCGAGGAGGGCGACCCGCTCTACCGCGAGCCCGACGATATGTCGGCGACCGAGCGCAAGCTCTTCGAGGAGATGGGAACGATCCTTGCGGAACGGCGCCCGGAAGTCGTCATCGTCGACCGCATCGCCGGCATACCGCGCTGCCACGAGGCGGCCTTCGACTACCTGGAATATTTCCTCCGCAATCCCACTTTCGCCGAGGCCTGGCAGGACTACGAGCATGCCGCGACCCTGGACCGCTACGTCATCTACCGCCGTCTCTGAAGCACCGCAGGGACGCGGCCTTTCGGCCGTGTATCTGCTGCGAGGGATAGCAACGGTCCATCCGGGAGAATCACGAAATGCGTAGCAAACTGATCGCCATTGTCGGCCTCTGCCTCATTCCCGCCGGTATCGCCTTGGCCCAGACCGCCGCCGCGCCGGACGTCAAGCACGAGAACCGCCGCGCCGAAATGCGCGAGCGCATGATCAAGGCCATCGACGCCGATGCCGATGGACGGATCTCTCAGGCGGAATTCCTGAAGCGGGCCGAGGAGCGGTTCCAGAAGCTCGACGTGAACAGCGACGGCTTCGTCACGAGCGAGGAGCTGGAGCAGCGCCACGCGGAGTGGCGCCAGAAGCGGGCCGAACGCGGCGAGAAGCGCGGCCACCACCACAGGCAGTAATCAGGCAAACAGGGTCTGCCCCTGGGCTTCCACCCGCTTGGCGGGCAGGCGGCCGGGAGCGGTGTCGCGGCCGAACGAGCATCCCTTGGCCGCGCGTCGCTCCCGGCTTGCCATCAAGCGGCTGCGTCGTCCCGCGATTTCGAATTCACGTAGGCCATGGCCACGTGTTCGGCACAATAGGGTTTGCCAGGGGCCGCCGGCTTGCCGCAGAAATGGAAACCGGCCGTGCCCGGATGGCCGTGCGGCCACTGGCAGGCCGGGCCCTTGCCGCCGGCGATCTGCACGACCTTGGGCGGAGGCGGGGGCATGGCTTCCGGTTCCTGCACGATCCGGGGCGCCATGCGCAGCGGCGGGTTGCGGATCGGGGAGGGCCTGGAGGGCAGGTTCAGCCGGTGTGCCTTGCCGACCACCGCATTCTTGGAAATCCCCAGCCGGCGGCCGATTTCCGCCGTCGAGAGACCCTCCTGCCAGAGCCGGCCCAGCTCGGCGATGCGCGCTTCGGTCCAGATGCTGTCTGTCGCCATGGTCTCCACCAGAGATTGTATGTTGCCTCCGGAAAAAGAGCATAATCCCCACCAGACCTAGGCGCAAGGCGTTAGTTATCCACAAGGTATTGTGTCAGTCGGGGATGATCGCCGCTCCCGTCCAGTGTCGGCGGAGCCACAAGATGCCAAGTGTCCCGAGCCCCGAAAGCGCGCCCATGACGTAATAGGCGCCGGCGCCGAGGCTGCCGTAGAGCTGGCCGGCGAACAGCAGGGCGAGCCCCATCAGGATGCCGGCGACGAAAGTCGAATAGAGGCTTTGCGCGGAGGCGGAGAGGGCGGGCGGCACGGCGCGGGCGAGGAACTGCATGGCGCCGAGATGGGCGGCGGCGAATGTGAGCGCATGCAGGCCCTGCAGCAGCACGAGCAGCGCGAGGCTCTCGCTTGCCGCCATGAGCGGCCAGCGCACCAGCCCGGCCGCGGCGCCGATCAGCAGGAGGTTGAGCGGGGCAAGCCGGCGCAGCAGTTGCGGGGCGAGGATGAAGACGGCGATCTCCGCCAGCACGCCTTCCGCCCAGAGCAGGCCGATCAGCCAGGGTTCCAGGCCGATGCGCCGCCATTCGATGGCGGAGAAGGCGTAGTAGCCGGCATGGCTGGCGCCCGCCAGCCCGACCGCCAGGATGAAGAGCAGGAATCTCGGTTCGGCGAGCAGCCGGCCGACCGGCTGGCCGCTTTCGCGCCGGGCCGCGGGCAGGCGCTCCGCCGGCAGCAGGTGGCAGGCCAGCAGGCAGAGGGCGATGCCGGCCAGCACCAGCGGCAGGATCAGTTCCGGCGGCCGGCCGGTCAGGGCAAGGCCGGCGCCGAGATTGACCAGCATGAAACTGACCGAGCCCCAGACCCGGACCCGGCCGTAATCGAACTGGCCGATGCGCGCGCCGGCGAGCGCCAGGCTCTCGCCGAAGGGCAGGATCGGCGACCAGGCGAGCCCGAACAGGATGCTGAGGGCGAGAAACGGCCAGAAGCCGTCCGCCCACAGGAACTGCGCCGCCACCAGGAGGCTCGCGCCGGCGCACCAGATGGCCGGGCGCCGCCGCTCGCCGCTGAGATCGGCGAGATTGCCGACCAGCGGACTGGCGAGGACGCGGGCCCAGGCGGCGACGCCGAGCATGAGGCCAAGCTCGCCCGGTCCGACGCCCCGTGCCGACAGCCATACCGGCCAGAACGGCAGATGGATGCCCGACATGGCGAAATAGGCGCCGTAGAAGAACGAGATGCGCAGCCGAGGCGAAAGCCGCCCGGCGCGTGCAGGGCTTTCGGCGGGTGGAGGCGTGCTGGACAAGGCGGATCGCTCCGGCGGGGGATGTGAAGCTGTAGCATGGCCGATGCCCGGTATGGGAACTTGCATGCGCGACCGGGCGGGGCTTCACTAAACCCCATTCGTCGCTTCAAGGGCAGTCACGATGGGCGGAGCGGATGACCGGCGGCCCGGCGCCTCGCCGGCCTGCTATCTGGACGAGGCGGATGCCGCCTATGCCGGCTATCTCCCGGCAGGCGAGTTGGCCGGCTTTCTCAATCGCCTGCTGGAAGGCGAGCGGGCCGGAGCCAAGGTCGGCGCGAAGATGCGCAACGAGGCATCGGGCGAGACGGCGCGCGCGCTGCTTGCCGACGTGGCGCGCGACGAGGCGCGCTACGTTGCGGTGCTTTCCGGCCTCCTCCGCCGACTGGGCCAGGAGCCGAGCGAGGCCACCGGCGCCTTTCGCGACAAGGCCCTGAGGATCGAGGGCGAGGCGGCGCGTATCGCCTTCCTCAATCGCGGCCAGCAGGCCGTGATCCGCATGATCGAGGAGACCTTACCGCGCATCCGCGAGGATTTCGTGCATGCGGCGCTCTCCGAAATGCTGGCGAGGCATCGGGAGAACGTGGCCCGCTGCGCGGAATTTCTCGAACGCGGCGGCTGAGCGGGGTCAGCTTCCGGGCGAGATCTGCTGGCGGCAATGGGTCTCGCGCACCAGCAGCGCCATGACCAGGCCGATGACGCTCATCACCAGCAGCGAACTCAGCGCGAAGGTATAGGTGTCCGGCGAATAGACGCGCGCTCCGTCCAGCATCGTTCCCGACCAGCGCTGGTCGAGCAGCCAGCCGATCAGCGGCTGGAACAGTGCGCCGCTCGCGACGACGAAGGTATTGACGAGGCCGTAGGCGGCGCCGGTGGCGTTGACCGGGTTGTGCTCGCGTGCCGCGGCGAAGGCGACCACCATGCAGCCCGCGCCGAGCCCCTGCAGGAAACTGAAGGCACCGAACCAGCGCAAATCGGGCAGGCCGCCCAGGAACATGGTGAGCAGCGAGACGAGCAGGGTCGCGCTGCCCAGCACCAGCGGCGGCTTGCGCCGACCCATGCGGTCCGACCAGTAGCCATGGATCACCGCGCCGATGCCGAAGCCGAGGAAGCCGAGCGATGCGACCAGCGCCGCGTCCGGCCGCGGCACGCCATAGACACTGACCAGATAGGGCACGCCCCAGAGACCGGCGAAGGAGAGGACCGGCGCCGTCATGGCGCCGCCGAGCAGCGCGCAGTACCAGGTCTGCGGGTTGGCGCCGACCCGCAGCAGGCCCTGCAGCATGCCGGTCGGCATGCTGGCGCCGCGCGCCGCGCGCGGCTTGTCGCGCACGACGATCCACATGGCGAGCGCCAGCACGACGCCGCCGAGCGTCGCGGCGACCAGGGTGGCACGCCAGCCATAGGCATGCACCGCCGCCGCCATCGGCGCCTGGCCGAACACCGCGCCGAGCATGCCGATGAGCTGCGCCAGCCCGACCAGCAGCGCGAAGCGCCTGGCCGGAAAGAACAGGGTGACGAGGGTGAGCGCGCCGACCCAGGTGAAGCCGGCGCCGATGCCGATCAGCAGGCGGCCGAGGTAGGCGGTGCCCAGTCCCGGCGCCAGGGCGAAAACCAGCGAGCCGCCGGCGCAGAGCAGCGCCGCGCCGGTCAGCAGCCGGCGCGGCCCGTGCCGGTCGAGCAGCAGGCCGACGGGGATCTGCAGGCTGGCATAGGCGTAGAAATAGAAGGCGGAGAGGTTGCCGAGGATTGCTCCGCCGACCGCGAAATCCCGCATCAGGTCTTCGACCATGACGCTGGGCGAGACGCGGTGGAAGAAGCCGTAGCAGAAGAAGAGCGAGCCCAGTGCCCAGGCCGCCCAGGGGCGCCATGCCGCTCCCGCCTCCTGCGCCTCGCCGCTCATGGCACCGCCCGGTCCGGCGCATCGCGGCGCATCAGCGCGGCCGCGCGCTCGATGATGCGATGCGTCTCCGACCAGAGGGAATAGCCGCCCAGTTCTCCCCGCTCCACCCAGCGCAGCGCCATCACGTCGCCTCCCGGCCTTGCCTCGCCGCCTTGCCACTCCGCGGTGAAATCGACCAGCGTGTAATGGTAGAGAATGCGCCCGGCATCGTCGCGCTGGATCGAATCCACCACCTCGATCAGGTGCAGCGGGCCGATCTCGATGCCGGCTTCCTCGCCGATCTCGCGCCGGGCCGTGTCCTCGACCCGCTCGCCCAGTTCCTGCGCGCCGCCCGGCAGGCTCCACTGGCCAAGGCGCGGCGGCCGGCCACGCTGGATCAGCAGAAGGCGGGGGCCGCGCCAGATCACGAGTCCGACCGCGACGATGGGTCGTTCCGGATATTCCCGCTTCATTCGCTGGCCTGGAGGACTTGTGCTTGCAGGTGGGACCGCTTCATCGTATCGAGGTCGCGGGGAGGAACCAAGC
Source organism: Alphaproteobacteria bacterium (assembly GCA_026126165.1). Taxonomy (GTDB): domain Bacteria; phylum Pseudomonadota; class Alphaproteobacteria; order Ferrovibrionales; family Ferrovibrionaceae; genus JAHCJQ01. Next base: position 7,691 of record JAHCJR010000033.1, on the reverse strand, counting down.
CACATGTCGCCAGGTGTCGATTTCGATCCGAAGCTGCCTTCGGTGATCCAGGATCCCTATCCGCTCCTGCACGCGCTCATGGAGCAGGATCCCGTTCATTATTCGCGCCGGCTGGGCGGCTGGGTCCTGACCCGCTACGAGCATGTGCGCAACGGGCTGCGCGATCCGCGCCTCTCCGCCGACCGCATCCGTCCCTTCATCGAGCATCTGCCGCCGGCCGAACGCGCGCGGCTGGAAGGGCTCGGCCATCATCTCGGCCTGTGGGCGGTCTTCAACGATCCGCCGAAACACACGAGGTTGCGCGGCCTGATGAACAAGGCCTTCACCTCGCGCGCCATTGCCAGCCTGGCGCCGCGCGTCGGCGAGATCGTCGACGAACTGCTGGACGGGCTGATGGACCGCGAGGAGGCGGACATTCTGGCGGAATTCGCCTATCCCTTGCCCGCGACGGTGATCGCCGAGATGCTGGGCGTGCCGCGATCCGACGTGCATCTGCTGAAGAAATGGTCGGACGAACTCAAGTCCTTCGTCGGCGGCGCCCGGGCGACACCCGACAAATACGACCGCGCGGCCCAGGGCATCGCCGAGATGACCGACTATTTCGCCCGTTTCATCGAGGAGCGTAGGCGGCGGCCCGGCGAGGACGTGACTTCGGCCCTGCTTGCCGCCGAGACGCGCGGCGATTTTCTCTCCGTTGACGAACTGGTGGCGACCTGCGTGCTGCTGCTCTTCGCCGGGCATGAGACCACCACCAACCTGATCGCCAACGGGCTGCTGGCGCTGATGCGCCATCCGGACCAGTTCGAGGCGCTCAGGCGCGGCCTGCAGGATGCGGCGCTGGTGGAAAGCGCGGTCGAGGAGATGTTGCGCTATGACGGACCCTCGCTCTCCTCGGTCAGGGTCGTGGCCGAGGATTTTGAACTCGAAGGGGCGCGCCTGCGCCAGGGCGAGCGGGTGTTCCTGATGAATGCCGCCGCCAACCGCGATCCGCGCGTCTTCCCCGAGCCGGACCGCTTCGACATCCGCCGCCCCGACAACCGCCACCTGACATTCGGCTTCGGCCTGCATTTCTGCGTCGGCGCGCCGCTGGCGCGGCTGGAGGGCGCGGTGGCCTTTCCCCGCCTGCTTTCCCGCTTCCGCGATTTCGAACTGGCGGTGGCCGAACCCAACTGGTCGGACGACATCATCTTCCGGGCCATGACGGCCCTGCCGGTACGCTACCGGGCCGCGGCAGGAGCCTCGGTTACGGGATAAATTCCTTGAAGCTTGCCTGTCCCGCGCCGGTTTTGGTCCTTGATTTTGCCAAAATAGCCCAAGATACAGGGAGGGTCGCGGGCTGCGGGGAGCGGCGACGGGTGGGGAATGTCCTGCCATTCATGCGAAGGAGGACAAGCGATGCTGAAGGATACCGGGCTTGGCCGCAGGGCGATGGTCGGGGTGGCGCTGTTGCTTGGCGCCATGCTGGTCGCGGCCTGCAATACGGTCGAGGGCGTGGGCCGCGATGTCCGCGCCGCCGGCAATGCCATCGAGGGCGCCGCCAAGGACGCCAAGCGCTAGGGAGCCGCCTCGCGGTCAGGGCCGGCCGGATCACGTTTTCGCCAGTTCGTCGTTCCGGCCTTGGCGGAAATTCGCCTCTGGCTGTATGACCTTCCTCAGCCCGAGGGAGGAAATCCATGCAGAGACGTCCGGCCCGCGCCCGTCTGTTCAGGCTGACCGCCGCAATCTGTCTCGTCCTGTTTGCCGCCGGCTGCAACACCATGCGCGGCGTCGGCCACACGATCGAGGGGATCGGCAAGGACGTGCGCGGCACCACCAATGCCGTGCAGAAGGGCGCCAAGCACTACTGATCCGGGCCACTTGCCGGGCGGCGGATCCGCTCCGGTCATCGGGTTGATTAATCAGCCCTATGAATGGCCAGAATGAAATAAATTGGACCTATCCTTGAGCCCGTGCGAGAAGCGCCGGGATATGGCAAGGCGAGGGTCCGGAAGATGAACATTCACGCGAACAGGGTGGTCGAGGCGAACGGCCGAACCTATGCCTGGCCAAAGGCACCGCTGGTCGTGGTCTGCATCGACGGGTCCGAGCCGGACTATATCGAACTGGCCGCCGCCGCCGGCTGCATGCCTTATCTGGCCGGGGCCCTGAAACGGGGCACCAGCCTGCTTGCCGACTGCGTCGTGCCGAGCTTCACCAACCCCAACAATCTCTCGATCCTGACCGGCCGGCCACCTTCGGTGCACGGCATTTCCGGCAACTTCTTCCTCGATCCGGCGAGCGGGCAGGAAGTGATGATGAACGACCCCGCCTATCTGCGCGCCGGGACCGTGTTCGCCGCCTTCCAGCGCGCCGGCGCGCGGGTCGCGCTGGTCACCGCCAAGGACAAGCTGCGCGCCATGCTTGGCCATGGCCTCAAGTTCGACGGCAGCGCCGTCTGCTTCTCCTCGGAGAAGGCCGACAAGGCGAACCTCGCCGAAAATGGCATCGAGGGCGTGGTGGAGATGGTCGGCCAGCCGGTGCCATCGGTCTACAGCGCCGAACTGTCGGGCTTCGTCTTCGCCGCCGGCGTCAAGCTGATGGAGCGTTTCCGGCCGGACCTGATGTATCTCTCGACTACCGACTATATCCAGCACAAGCATGCGCCGGGCAGTCCGGTGGCCAACGATTTCTATGCCATGATGGACCGGCACCTGGCCGCACTCGACCGCCAGGGCGCGGTCATCGCGCTCACCGCCGACCACGGCATGAACGACAAGCACGATGCCGCGCTCAAGCCGGACGTGATCTACCTTCAGGCACTCCTCGACGAGTGGCTTGGCGAAGGCGAGGTCCGCGTCATCCTGCCGATCACCGATCCCTACGTGGTCCATCACGGCGCGCTCGGCTCCTACGCCACGGTCTATCTCGGCAACGGGGTGGATGCGGAGGCGCTGCGCTTGCGGATCGCGGCGCTGCCCGGCATCGAGGTGGCGCTGGACCGCGCCGAGGCCTGCCGGCGCTTCGAGCTGCCGCCGGACCGGGTCGGCGATCTGGTGGTGGTCTCGACACGCCACAAGGTCATCGGCACCAGGCCCGAGCGGCACGATCTTTCCGGCCTGAAGGAGCCGCTGCGCTCGCATGGGGGCATTTCCGAACAGGTGGTGCCGCTGATCGTCACTCGCCCGCTGAAGCGCGAAGAGCCCGGCCGGCGCTGGCGGAACTTCGACATTCTCGACCTGGCGCTCAACCATGTGGCGGCCTGAAGCGGGGAGGTGAGGCGATGAACGTGCCGATACCGAGGCAGTCCGTCCGTGCGCCGCGGCGCGAGGCCATGCGCATCGCCGGCCGCAAGGTCGAAGGGGATGGCGAGATCGAGATCCGCCATCCCTTCGACGGTTCGCTGGTCGGCAGCGTGCCGAAGGCCTCCGCCGCGCAGGTGGCAGAGGCCTTCGCGCTGGCGCATGGTTACCGGGCGAAGCTCTCGCGCCACGAACGCAGCCGCATTCTGCGCCGTACCGCCGAGCTGCTGGCGTCCCGGCGCGAGGAGATCGCGACCCTGATCAGTCTCGAATGCGGCATCTCGCTGAAGGATTCGACCTACGAGGTCGGCCGGGCATGCGACGTGTTCGAGCTTTCGGCGACCCTTGTGCTGTTGGACGATGCGGAGACCTATGCCTGCGACATCACCGCCCAGGGCAAGAAGCGGCGCATCTTCACCTTGCGCGAGCCGCTCGGCGCCATCAGCGCCATCACGCCCTTCAACCATCCGCTGAACCAGGTCGCGCACAAGGTGGCGCCTTCCATCGCCACCAACAACTGCATGGTGCTGAAGCCCACGGAGAAGACCCCGCTCACCGCCCTGCTGCTCGCCGACATCCTGTACGAGGCCGGCCTGCCGCCGGAGATGTTCTCGGTCGTCACCGGCGATCCGGCCGAGATCGCCGACGAGATGATCCTCAACCCGCATGCGGAACTGATCACCTTCACCGGCGGCGTCAGGGTCGGCAAATACATCGCCGCCAAGGCCGGCTATCGCCGCATGGTGCTCGAACTCGGCGGCAACGATCCGCTGATCGTCATGGCGGATGCCGACCTCGATCGCGCCGCGGAGCTGGCCGCCCAGGGCTCCTATCGCAATTCCGGGCAGCGCTGCACCGCGGTCAAGCGCATCCTCGTGCAGCGGAGCGTGGCCGACGCTTTCGTCGAGCGGCTGGTGGCGAAGAGCCGCAAGATCACCTGCGGCGATCCGCTCGATCCGGCGAGCGACATCGGCACGGTGATCAACGAGCCCTCGGCCAGGCTGTTCGAGGCGCGCGTCGACGATGCGGTGGCGAAGGGCGCGCGGCTGCTGCTGGGTAACGAGCGGCGGGGCGCGCTCTATCCGCCGACCGTGGTCGACCATGTGCCCTTCGATTGCGAGCTGGTGCGCGAGGAGACGTTCGGGCCCGTGGCGCCGGTGATCCGGTTCGACGATATCGACGATGCGATCCGCATCGCCAATTCCACCGCCTATGGCCTGTCGTCGGGCATCTGCACCGACCGTCTCGACCATATCACCCGCTTCGTCGCGGAACTGAATGTCGGCACGGTCAATGTCTGGGAAGTGCCGGGCTACCGGATCGAAATGTCGCCCTTCGGCGGCATCAAGGATTCGGGTCTCGGCTACAAGGAAGGCGTGCGCGAGGCGATGAAGTCCTTCACCAACGTCAAGACCTGGTCGCTGCCCTGGTTCTGAGCGGGCGCGTGAGCGGGGAAGGATGCCTCAGTTGGTGGCGCCGCGCCTGAGGATGTAGCGGCCCTCGCGCAGGCCCTCGAACAGCTCGTCGATCTTCGGATGGCGGCACGGCTGGCCGCTTTCGTCGGGCAACAGGTTCTGCTGCGAGACATAGGCGATGTAGGTCGTCTCCTCGTTCTCCGCCAGCAGGTGATAGAAGGGCTGGTCCTTGCGCGGGCGCAGATGCTCGGGAATCGACAGGTACCATTCCTCGGTATTCATGAATACCGGGTCGACATCGAAGATGACGCCGCGAAAGGGATAGATGCGGTGCTTCACCACATCGCCGATGGAAAAGCGCGCCGGTTCGCCCGGTGTGATGGTTTTGACCTTGCTCGACACGTCTGCCAACGGGCTCCCGATTGATGGTGATAAGGCTCTAGCGCCGCGCCGATGCCGCCGGGCGCTCGAGCGCGGTTTCTTCCTCGAGCTGGCGCCGGCGGACCCAGGAATCGAAGTCCGCCTCGTAAGCGGCCAGCGCCGCCTGCACCTCAGTCAGCATCTGGCCGGGATTGCCGCCCCGCTCCCGCAGCCGCTCCGCCCATTGCAGGCGCAGCGGTTCGACCGAACGCAGCCACGCCTCGCGCTCGGCCTCGTCGAGCCGAACCAGGTGCTGCTCGCCGGTACGCCCGATCCGCTCGCGTCCCGTCGCCTCGAGTCGCGCCCAGCCATCGGCGATGCGCGCCGCCCACCCGGTGGTGCAATGGCTGTCCAGCGCGGCGCGAGATTTCGCCGGCAGGCGCTCGAAACGCTCATTGTTGATCACCAGGAAATATGAACTGGCGTGCAGCGGCAGGTCGAGATGGTAACGGGCCTTGCGTTCGATACCGAAAACGAAGAGCGAGCCGAACGGGAAGGCGATGGCATCCAACTCGCCCCGATCGAAGGCTTCCCGCGCCGCATGTGCCGGAACGGGGCGCGGGAGGGCTCCCATCAAGGTGAGATGCCGGGCCAGGACCTGATTCACCGCGCGCACCCGAAGGCCGCGAAGCTGGTCCGGCCGGGCGATGCGCCGGGTCGCGTGCAACGTCGCCGGGTCCTGGAGAAACAGCAGGCAGAAGCGCGTGCGGGGCAGTTCGCCCGGCGCATGCGCCCGATACCACGGATCGAGCGCGCGGGTCGCCTGGCGGGCATCGCCGATGGTGAGCGGGAGCTGGAAGGTGGCGGCGACTGGAAAGCGGTCCGGCTCCAACCCCGGATTGACCAGCGCCAGGTCGACGGCGCCGCTGCTGACGCGGTCGAGCTGTCCGCTGGAAGGCGTGGCGCCGGCGCTTTCCAATTCGATGGCAAGCGCGCCCGGCGCCTGCTCCTCGACCGACAATGCCCAGTCGCGGGCTGCCATGCTGACCGGATGGGTCGGTGGCAGGCCCAGCGCGAAGCGCAACCGCTCCGCCGCCGTGGCCGGGCCGGCGGGCGCGAGAAGGATGGAAAGGGCCGCGCCGATCAGGGCGCCGGAACGGATAAGGCCACGCATGGCGGCGCATCTTATAGAGACGCATTGTGTCGGGAAAGCGGCGCTTCAGGGCACGCCGGCGAAGCGCGATTCCGGCAGGCCGCCGACACCGGGACGCAATGCCAGCAGGTTGCCTGCTTCCGGCTCGCGCGCCCGCTCGGCCTCGTTCATGCGCTGGCAGGCGCTGGTCACGTAGAGCGTGCCGAGATCCCCCTCGCCGAAGGCGCAGCAGGTCGGCGCCGAGACCGGCAGGGGGACTTCCCGGTCGATGCGCCCGTCGGGGCGATAACGCACGAGCCGGCCGCCGCCATAGACGGCATTCCACAGGCACCCGTCCGCATCGACGGCCGAGCCATCTGGCCGTCCGCGACCCTCGGGCAGGACCGCGAACACCCGTTCGCCACCTATCGTCCCCTCTGCCTGGTCGTAATCGAAAGCCCAGATCGTCCGGCGGTAGGTATCGGCGAAATACATGATCGTGCCATCCGGGCTCCAGGCGATGGAGTTGGGCACGATGATGTCGTCGCGGAACCTGCGGCAGGAAAGATCGGCGCCGATGCGGTAGAGCGCGCCTTCCGGTTCCCGGCGCGGATCGCACATGGTCCCGGCCCAGAACCGCCCGGCGCGATCACAGCGGCCGTCGTTGAAGCGGTTGTCGGGCCGGTCGGGTTCCGGATCGAGAATGGGGCGCAGCGCGCCGCTGACCGGATCGAGCCAGGAGAGACCGCCGCGCCCGGCGGCAAGCAGCAGATTGCCGGTTTCGGTCAGGGCGAAACTTCCCACCGCCCGCTCCGTCACGACGCGGCTCTCCCGGCCGCTCGAAGGATCGAGGCGATGCAGCGTGCGGCGGAGGATGTCGACCCAGAGCAGCCGGCCGCTGCGTTCGTCCCAGATCGGGCACTCCCCAAGTTCGTTTGCTACCGCCGCCACGCGCTCGACCTTGATCATCGCGCACCTCCACGGGGCTCAGGATGCCAGTGCCCGAGCAAGGAAACTACCCCTAGTCGGATCGCGCTTTCGTTTCCACCACCGGCGGTTCGACGAATGGCAAGTCCTTGCAAATTGCCGTGATCTCGACAGTTTTCGGCCGCCATGTTAGCTTTCGCGCAGTATCCGGGCGGGAGTTCATGGTGCGGGGCCGCGACCCCGCCGCGTTCGACTTCGGGGGCAACACGACACATCGCGAGGCGGCCGGCGTAAGGTCGCGCGACATGACCGCCATGGGCTAAGTCCCATTGTGGCCATATTCGCGCGCTATCCAGATCGCCTGTCGCGAGGCGGGCCGCACATCACATTCAGGGTCATTGCAGGCAATGCGCAAGTCTGGCGTTCTCATCGTCGCGTTCGTCATCCTGGCGAACCTGGCCGGCTGGATGGTCTTCAACCGTCCGCAACCGGCGCTGCCCTACGACCAGCATATCAACGGCGTCTCCTTCAGTCCCTATCGCGAGGGACAGAATCCGCTGGATGGTCGCCATCCGACCT
>JAHCJR010000032.1 GCA_026126165.1 Alphaproteobacteria bacterium | reverse complement strand
CCTGCACGAAAAGGATATCCTCCTGCCGGAGCAGGCCGCAAACGCCCTCGGCCATCTCTATATCGCGCTGCAGGACCTGCTTCTGGAGCCCGAGCGCAGCGAGACGCGGCGCGCTGGCGCGATCCACATGGCGGCGCGCATCTACGCCGACGCGGTGACGAGCCGCGAGAACGCGACCTGCAATCTGATTGCCGAGGTGATCAAGGTGGTGGGGGAGGACAACATCTACCGGGCACTGCGCCTGCTCAAGCCCCATCTCGGGCCCGCAACCGCGCCTGAAACGCCAAGCACGCCCGAACGGCCAGCGCGGACCGGGGCGAAAGGCAAAGCGCGGAAGTGACGCGCGGCGACTAGACCGACTTGTCCACCTTTCCGGCGAGTTGCTCGCGCAGGAAAGCGACGCGGCGGATCATGTCCTCGTTCGGGAACTGCTGCACGACCCTGCCGGTGGTGGGCTCCACGCTCTGATAGACGAAGCGGGCCGCGTCCTCGTTGAACTCGATGCGAAGCCGCGTCATGACCGTGGCCTGCGGCTTCTGTACCGCCTGCACCGTTTCCGTCTTCGGCGCCGCTTCGGTTTCGGCGACGGTCGCCGCAAAGGACGAGCTGTCACCCGATTTCGGCGCGCGGGCGCGACCCGGGTCGGCTTCCGGCTCGCTTACCGGCCGCTTGGATGTCGAATTCACCACTTGCGCGCCGACGGAACCCAATCGTTCGATCGACATGAGGTTTCTCCTTGCTACACCGGCACCGTCATTCTGACGGTTCCGTATCCAACCCGCGTTCTGCCGGCTACATCGCCGGCTGGGCCGCGGGCATGCCCCTCGCTCCGTCGGGGACCGGCGGTGTGGCCGCCGGAGGCGGGCGCAGGCCCGCCATGATTTCCCTGTTTACCTGGATCAGCGGCGCGGCATCCGCCTCTCCCGCCATCACCTTGGCGCCATATCTGAGGCTCCAGAGCGCGAGCGAGATCAGGCGCCCGCGCAGATCCTGCGGCAGTCGATTGTCGGGGCTCGCCAGGTCGGCGGCGAGGACGTTCCACAGGCGATTGTTCATGTAGACAGCCTCGACCATCTTGGCCGGACTGTCGGCTGCCATCAGCTTGCCGATGACCAGGCCGAAGGCCCGGTACTCAGTGTCCCGCGGATCGGCCGCGAGTTGCGATGCCCTGGAATATGCGTTGACGCTCATCGACTTCCCCCAAGTCTTCCTGAGACCCTGTCCGCGGTCAGAAGGGCGAGGTAGCCCTCCACCGGCGCGCCGAACTCGTGGCGCAGGACGATGCTTTCGAGGCGCTCCACGCGAAGCCCGGCGGTGGCGGCCGCTGCCGCCACATGCGCGCGGCCATGTGCATAGCGGCCGGACGGCAGCAACTCGACGCCGTCCTCGCTCTCGCGCAGCGCCTCGATGGTGAAAATGACGAGGCCGTCAGGCTGCAGCGCGCGGGCCAGACGGAAGAAGAGGTCGGAAAGATCGCCGAAATAGCAGAACACGTCCGCCGCCACGATCAGATCGAAGCTCTGCGGATGCAGCGCGAGGAACGCGCCGATTTCGGCAGCCGCGATCTGGTCGTAACAGCCGCGCGCCTGCGCGTGCGCCAGCATTCGTGGCGAGAGGTCGACTCCTTCCAGACGTTCGCCAAGCGGGCGCAGCTTCGGACCGCAAAGGCCGGTGCCGCAGCCGGCATCGAGGATGCGGCGCGCCATGCGACCGGCCAGCGCCTCAAGTGCGATGGCCGCCACATGCTCGGGCGCGCTGTAGCGCAGGCTGGCGAGCTTTCGATCGAACTCGTCGGCAAAGCGGTCGAATACCTGCCGCACATACTCGTCGCTGGCGCGCTCCGCCACATTCCGGCCGCTGACCGCCGCCAGCATGTGACCGACGACCGGATCGCCGGGGCAGTGGTCGAGCGCCTGGCGCAGTGCCGCCTCCGCCGCATCCCGGCGGCCGGCGCGCATCAGGGCGCGAACCTGATTCTCATAGAGCTGCGGCAGCGTCGGCAACAGGCGGATCGCCACCCCGTAGGCGCTTGCGGCCGCGTCGTACTGGGCGAGGGCCATCAGCACGTTGCCCATGTCGTTGAAGATGGCCGGCGTCTGCCGGCCGGTGGTCACCGCATCCTGCAGGGTGCGAAGCGCGACGATGTTGTTGTCCAGCTGATGATGCACGCGGCCGACGAGGTGCAGGCATTCGCCCGAGCGCGGCGCGAAGCCCAGTGCCTGGCGCAACAGCCCTTCGATCTGCTGGAATTTCTCGAGGCTGAGCGAGGCGCGCGCCTGGCGCAGCATCTCGCGCACGGGATGTTCGCCGGGCGAGCGGGCGCGGCGGGCATCGGAAATGCTGGGCAGATCCGCGGCGATCGGGATGCCTGGCATGGACATGGTTGCTGCGAATCCGCTCAAGGTGAGGCTCCGGCCGTTCAACCAGGCGAGTATTCGCCACGATGTTTAAGAAACGGCGAAGAGGCGCGGTTAACGACTGGTTGGGGCGGGCGTGCCCGCCGGCCGGACGGTCGAAGGATCGACCGGCGGCCGGCGGGTCGTTACGCCTAGCGGAACAGGGCGAGGACCGCGCTCGGACCCTGGTTGGCAATCGCCAGTGCCTGGATGCCGAGCTGCTGGCGGGTCTGCACCGCCTGCAGGTTCGCGCTCTCCTCCGCGAGGTCGGCGTCGACCAGCGTGCCGACACCTTCGGTCAACACGTCGGTCAGCGACTTCACGAAGTCACCCTGCGTCTTGAGCTGGTTCAGCGAGGTGCCGAGGGTGGCGAGCGAGGTCTTCACCGTGGTGATGGCCGACTCGATGGTCGCCAGCGCGGCGGCGCGGTCGCCGCCCGCCACGTCGGTCGATTCGAGGCCGGTCGCGTTGGTCGCGGCATCGACCGTCACCGTGCCATCGGCATGGCTGACCACGATCTCGCCCGCCGTGTTGTAGCCGGCGCTGAAGCCCTTGGACTGCAGGGCGGCGATCAGGTTGGCGAGCGTTTCGCCGTTCGAGCCGCCGATCACCACCGCGGTGTTCTCGGCCGCCGTCAGGGCGCTGGTCAGGTCGTTGACGAACTCGAAGGTATAGACCGTGCCATCGACATCGAGGGCGAGGAACTCGCCTTCGGCCGGCGCCAGGTCGCCATCGGAGTCGAACAGCGCCACCGTGCCGTTGGTCACGTTGATGCCGTCGATACCGAGGGTGGTGGAGGTGATGTTCTGCTGGGCCACGTCGATATAAGCCGCCGTCGGTGCCGAGGAGGCGTCGGAGCGGTTCAGCGAGGAGAGGACGCGAAGGTCGCTGTCCACGCCGTCCAGAAGGTTGACGCCGTTGAACTGCGCGGCGTCGACGATGGCGCCCACCTGGTTGACGAGCGCGTTGATGTCGTTCTGGATCGCGTTGCGATCGACGTTGTCCGCCTGGGCGGCGACGATCTTCGCCTTGATGGTGTTGAGAGTGTTGGAGACCTGCTCGGCGGCGCTGAGCGCCACGTTGGCGGTCGCCTGGCCGAAGGCGATGGCTTCCGAGATGGCCTTGAAGCCGGCGATGTCGGAGCGCAGTCCCTGGGCGATGGCGAAGGTCGAGGCGTCGTCCTTGGCGCTCGCGACCTTGAAGCCCGAATTGATGCGGGCCTGGGTGGTCTCGAGCAGACGGTTCGTCGCGTTCAGGGTGCGAATCGCGGCGAGGGCGGAAGCGTTGGTGTTGACGGAAAAGGCCATCTTGAAATCTCCCCTTCTGGAGTGAGCCGCCGCTTCTGCGGCGTACGATGGATTGCCATCGCGGAGGGGAGATTGCGGCAGCGGCCTTTAACGCCGATTTAATCGGCAAGGTTAATGCCGCTAAATTGCCGGCAATTTGCTCCAGGCCCGGAAAACGCGGGAAATCTGCCGGTTCGATCGCGCGCGCCGCGCCGTGGGGCGCGTTTACCATGCCGGAAAAAAGCGAAAGGCCGGCGCCGCGGGGCGCCGGCCGGTCGCGATTGTCGCCCCTCGGGAGCGGGGTCTAGCCGCGGAAGAGCTGCAGCACCGCCGAGGGCGCCTGGTTGGCGATGGAGAGGGCCTGCAGGCCGAGCTGCTGGCGGGTCTGCACTGCCTGCAGATTGGCGCTTTCCTCGGCGAGGTCGGCATCCACCAGCACGCCCACGCCTTCGGTCAGGGTATCCTGCAGCGCCTTCACGAAGTCGCCCTGCGTCTCGAGCTGGCGCAGCGAGGTGCCAAGCCGGGCCAGCGAGTCCTTCACCAGCGTGATGGCATCCTCGATGGCGACCAGCGCCTGCTGGGTGTCGCCGGCGGCGATCACGGTCGGGAATGCGACCTGGTCCGCATTCTCCAGGCTGCCGGTCGCGAAGCTTTCCGCGAAGGCAGTGATCGAGCCTGCGGAATGGGTCACGATGATATCGCCATCGGCATTGTAGCTGGCAGAGAAGCCACGCTCCTGGAGCTTGGCGTTGAGCGCCGCGAGATTGGCCTGGGTCGAGCCGGCCGGGTCGATGTCGACGGCGATGTTGCCGGCGTTGGTCAGGCCATCGACGGCCGGATCGTCGACGAACTCGAAGGTATAGTCGGTGCCATCGACGGTGAAGGTAACGGTGTCGGCGGTGGCAAAGGCGAGATCGCTCGATGCCCGCAGGCGCGCAAACCCATTGTCGATGTTAAGGCCGGCGATGCCGAGGCCGCCCGAGGTGGTGAGGTTCTCCCGCTGCACGGTGATGTAGTAGGGCTCGGGTGCGGTCTGCGCGTCGAGCCGGTTCAGCGAGGCGAGCACGGTGAGATCGCCGTCGGTGTCGTTCAGCAGGTTGATGCCGTTGAACTGCGCCGCATCGACGATCGCCTGGATCTGGTTCGTCATCGCGACGATGTCGTTCTGGATGGCGCGGCGGTCGACGTTCGCCGCCTGGGCGGCGACCACCTTCTGCTTGATCGTGTTGAGCGTGTTGGAAATCGTTTCGGCGGCGCGCAACGCCACGTTGGCCGTGGCCTGGCCGAAGGAGATCGCCTCGGCGATGGCCTTGAAGGAATTGATGTCGCTGCGCAGGCCCTGCGCGATGGCGAAGGTCGAGGCATCGTCCTTCGAGCTGCTCACCTTGAGGCCCGAATTGATGCGCTGCTGGACCTGCTCGAGCTGGCGGTTCGTCAGGTTGAGCTGGCGGATCGCCGCCAGCGACGACACGTTTGTGTTGACTGAAAGAACCATTGTTCGTCTCCGTTCTGGTCAGAAGTGTCAGCCGTGAACTCGCGCCAGTGCTTTGCGAGTTCCGTGCCAAGTGCGAAAAGCCGCGGGGGATGGCCGATTTTGGGAAATACGCATGCCCGAATGACAGGGTCGGCGGCGCGGGAATTTCCCGCTGCCCGGCAAGCCTTGCCGGGTGGTGCAACCGCGCCATGGGTCCGGTTGGCGGGTCATGCTCACACCGCCTGGTTGACGACGACCGAGGCCGGCCGCGAATTCAGGCGCGGATTGGGCGTGATGGTGCGCATCACTCCGTCCTTGCCATAGCCCTGTACCGGGGCGCTGCGGCGCGCGAGCTGTTCGCCCACGGCCTTGACGATCCCCTCGTTGATCGCGCGCAGTCGCGCGAGCTTGCCCTGTTCGCGTTCCGCCAGTTCGGCCAGCGCGCCGGCTGCGGCCTTGAGTTCGGCAAGCAGCGCCGGATTGCCCCGATCCGGCATGTCCATCCCGGCGCGCAGCAATGCGAGGCGCGAACGGTAGGCGGCGAGCAGTTCGTTCTTCTGCTGCACCAGCCGTTCGAGTTCGCGCGGCCGCTGGCGATCCAGCACTTCCATTTCCTCGCTCATGAGCTGGCGGATGCGCTCCACCAGCGCCAGAAGATCGACCAGGGCGCGCTCGCGCTCCCGGGCGGCGGCGAGTGCATCGGCGCGCGTGTTCATCCTTCCTCCTGCATGCGGAGCATCTGCCGATAGACGGCATCGGCGATGCCGATGCCTCCGCGCGCGGCGATGGCGCGGCCGTGATGTTCGTTGAGCAGCGAGCGGTAGACGCCCTCGCCATGGCCGCCGCCGAAGTTCGGGTCCGGCCGGATGCCGGCGGACATGAACTCCAGCATCTGCTGCAGAAAAAAGCTCTCGTAGGCGCGCGCCGTCTCGCGCAGCTTCGCCTCGTTGCGGGGCAGGCGGGCCGTCTCGGGCGCCCGCGCCATCCCGGCCTCCATGCGCGGCGACTGGAGCGGACCGGGTAGCATCAGCGCACCACGATCTCGGCCTGGAGTGCGCCGGCGGCCTTTATGGACTGGAGTATCGAGATCATGTCGCGCGGACCGATGCCGAGCGCATTGAGCCCGTTGACCAGTTCGCCGAGCGAGATGCCGGCCGGCAGCACGGCGAGCTGGCGCTGGTTCTGCTCGTCGACCTCGATATTGGTGCGCGGCACCACCACGGTCTGGGCGCCGCCGCCGATCTGGCCGGGCTGCGCCGGCACGTTCGGTACCTGGGTGCCAGGGACGAGCTGCTGGACCGGATCGAAGATCGGCCGTCCCTGGCCGTCGACGGCCTGGCTGCCGTCCGGATTGAGGCGCGGCACGAAGACCGGCGCGACCTGTGGCGCGATGGCGGTCGGCTGGCCGGGCTGGCCCTGCACCACGCCGGGGCCGGGCGAGAAGGGCAGGGGCTGGGAGACCTGCGGCGTCTCGGTGATGCGGATGGTGAGGTTGCCCTGGGCGATGGCGACGGTGGAGATGCGGACATCCTTGCCCATGACGATGATGCCGTTATTCTCGTCCACCACGACGCGGGCGATCTGGTCGGGCTCGACCTGGAGCTGCTCGATCTCGCCGAGCAGTCCGGCAACGTCCTGCTGGCGATCGGCCGGAACATCGAGCACCACCGTGCCGGGATCGGTCATGCGCGAAAGCGGCGCGCGCAGATAGGCATTGATCGCCTGGGCGACCCGGCGGGCGGTGGTGAGGTCGGGATTGCGGAGCGCGATGCGTACGCTCGACAGCGAGGTGAGATCGAAGCCGACCTCCCGCTCGACGATGGCGCCACTGGCGATGCGCCCGGAGGTCGGCACGCCCTTGGTGACGGATGCGGCCTGGCCGCGCGCGGTGAAGCCGCCGATCACCACCGGCCCCTGCGCGACGGCATAGACCTCGCCGTCGGCGGCCATCAGCGGCGTCACCAGCAGCATGCCGCCCTGCAGGCTCTTGGCATCGCCGATGGCGCTCACGGTCACGTCGATGCGCGAACCCTGGCGGGCGAAGGCCGGCAGGTTGGCGGTCACCATCACCGCCGCGACATTGTCGGTGTTGACGTTGGATTCCCGGATATTGACGCCCATGCGTTCGAGCATCGCCTCCAGGCTCTGGCGGGTGAAAGGCGAGTTGCGGAGCGAATCGCCCGAGCCGTTGATGCCGACCACCAGGCCATAGCCGATCAGCATGTTCTCGCGCACGCCCTCGAAGTCCGAGACGTCCTTGATGCGCGAGGCACCCATGCCCGGCGCCGGCCAGAGCACGAGCGCCAGGGCGAGCGCCGTCAGCAGGGCAGCGAGTTGGCGGTGGATCGGCATGGCATTCTTCATGTCTGGTCCCGGACCTGGCAATTCTTGCAAGGCCCGGCCTTGCGAAAGCCGTGCCAGCGCCGGACCGGCGGAGGGCCGCGGTTTTTCCCGGCGGGTGCCGTCGTCGCGCGGCAGGCTGGACCCGGTGGCCGGCAGGAATTGCCGGGCTTTACCCGGCGTTAAGGCTGTTTCTGCCAGTCTGGCCGCATTGGAGGCGCAGGTTTGCGATGAAGGTCCTAGGCCCCGGCCGAATTCAGCCGGCCCGTATCCGAGGCAACGAGCGCGCGCATGGCGCCGGCGGCGATTTCGCGCGTCATCTCGTGGACGATGCGGCCGCGTCGGGCGCGAGTGCGCCGGCAAGGCCGGTGCAGGCGGTCAACCCGTTGCTCGCCCTGCAGGAGGTCCCCGATGCCCTGCATGCACGCAAGCGCGCGGTCCGCCGGGGACAGGACCTGCTGGAGCGACTCGATTCGCTCCGCCATGCCCTGCTGACCGGCCGCCTTACAGACGAGACCCTACGCCGCCTGGCGGACGAGGCGGCGCGTGAGAGGCCGCTCGTCAGCGACCCCGGGTTGCAGCAAGTCCTTGACGAAATTGAGATTCGGGCCCAGGTGGAGCTCGCGAAACGCGGCCTTGCCTGACCGGTTCGGATGACAAATTTGCAATCAGAATCAGGCAGTTGAATGCGCTTGTGATGGGCGGGGACGATCCATATACTCCGCCGCGTTTTTGGATGCCGCCGTGCCGGCTGTGGGGAGTCGACGATGGGTGTGAATTTGTCCGCGAATTATCGGCCGACCGAAGACGAGCCCTTCATGAACAAGCGTCAGAAGGAGTATTTCCGGCGCAAGCTGCTCGCCTGGAAGGACGATATCCTGCGCGAGTCCCAGATCACCCTCCAGCACCTGCAGGAAGATACGGTGGCGGAACCGGACCTGGCGGACCGGGCCTCGACCGAAACCGACCGGGCGCTGGAACTCAGGACCAGGGACCGCCAGCGCAAGCTGATCGCCAAGATCGACGCCGCGCTGCGCCGCATCGACGAGGGAACCTACGGATATTGCGAGGAAACCGGCGAGCCGATCAGCCTGAAGCGCCTCGATGCCAGGCCGATCGCCACCCTCTCCATCGAAGCGCAGGAGCGCCACGAGCGGCGGGAAAAGGTCTACCGCGACGATTGACCGCTTGCCTCGCGCGGCTCGAGGGGTAGAGTGCCGCGCCATGTCCGATCTCATTTTTCTTCATACCGCGCCGGCCAACGAATTGCTGTTCTCCGACCTGATGTCGGAGCTGGCCCCCGGCCGGGCCGCGCTGCACGTGACGGAGCCGGGCCTGCTCGACGAGGCGCTGAGCGCCGGGCGGGTGACGCCGGCCATCGAGGCGCGGCTGTTGCAGCTCGCCGGGACGCTGGGGGCGCCGAACGAACAGGGGCGACCGACCGTGATCTGCACCTGCTCGACCCTGGGGGAGGCGGCCGAGCAGGCCGGAAGAACGGCCGGCGTGCGGCTGGTGCGGATCGACCGGGCGATGGCGGAGGAGGCCGTGCGCCTCGGCGACAGGATCCTTGTCGCTGCCTGCGTGCCGACGACGCTCGCGCCCACGGAGGAGCTGCTGCGCGAGGTGGCGGGACTTGCCGGCCGCGAGGTGGAGATCCGCGCGTTGCTGGTCGAAGATGCCTGGGCGCATTTCCAGCGCGGCGACCGGGTTGCCTATTGGCGGCGGATCGCCGAGGCGCTGGAGGGCGCCGCGGGCGCGGCGGATGTCGTCGTTCTTGCCCAGGCATCCATGGCGGGCGCCGTGGATTTTCTCGCCGGCCTCGGGCGACCGGTGCTTTCCAGCCCGCGCCTCGGTCTCGAAGCCTGCCTCGCCGGCGCGCCCCGCATCTAGAAGGGGAAAATCACGTCGAAGATCTGCTGGCCGTAGCGCGGCTGCTGCACGTCCGAAAGGATGCCGCGCCCGCCATAGGAAATGCGCGCCTCGGCGATCTGGGTGTGGTTGATCACGTTCGTCGCGGTGATGTCGGCGGGGCGCACGACGCCTGTGATCTGCAACTCGCGCATCTCGAAATTGACGCGCACCTCCTGCCGCCCCGAGATCACCAGGTTGCCGTTGGGCAGCACCTGGGTGACGATGGCCGCCACCTTGAGATTGATCGTTTCCTCGCGCTGCAGCGAACCCTTGCCCTGGGAGTTCGAGGTCGCGCCCACATCCAGCGCGTTGCTCACGTCGATGCCGGGAAAGAGCCGGTCGATCGGCGCGCGCGAGCGCGAGATGTTGGAGGTGGCGGAGGTCAGCGCCTCGGCACCGAGCAGCTTGGGCAGATCGACATTCTCGCTGTTGTCGCGCTGGCGCGTGGTCGAGTTGTTGAACTTCGCCTTGTCGGAAATCGAGACGGTCACCGTGATGATGTCGCCCACCTTGGCGGCGCGCTGGTCCTTGAAGAACTGACGCGAGCCGGGCCGCCACAGGCTGTTCGCCTGGAAGGAAACCGGCTCTGGCCGGGGCATGGGCAGGGCGACGGGGCGGTAGTTCTTGTCGACGGTCGGGTCCTCGATCTTGCTGAGCGGCGGCGGCGCGCCGAGATTGGCCAGCCGCTCGGCCGCGTTGCATCCGGCAAGCAGCCCGCCTGCCAGGACCAGCGACGCAATGCGGCGGAAGGGCGGTTTCACGATCGAGCGGGGCATGGGGCTTCTCCCGGAATGCATTTCTTCAGTTGAGCGCGGCAGCAATCCGCGCGGCGCCGACCTCGACCTGGTTGGGGCCGACGACGACGCCGGTGACTGTGCGCTTGCTCTGCAGGTTCATGATCTGGATGACATCGCCGGCGGCGCCCGCTTCGAGCGCGCGGCCGATCGCCGAGAGCTGCATGTTCGGCACGGTGACCGACATCGAGACGAGCGCGCCCTTGCCGACCAGGGCGGGGCGCTGCAGGTCGGAGGCGCGCAGCGGCCGGCCGGGCGGCAAGGAGCGGCGCGCCGCCTGCCCGACGATCTCCGTCATGTCGGTGAGGACATTCCCGCCGAGGCGCAGGCTCGGGACGCCGACCCAATCGATATCCGCCTCGCCGATCACCTGACCGGCGGAGACGGCCTGACGCAGCACCGGGACCTCGCTCACCTGCTGCACGCGACCCTGCACGCGCAGCCGCTGGGCATCCGCTCCGTCGCTTGCGACGATGGTGGCGTGGAACCGGCGGGCATGGCGATCGAAATCGACATCCTCGACGCGGATTTCGGGATCGACGCCAACCGGCAGCATCATGGCGATATTGCCTGGCAGGATGATCGCCTGCTCGCCGCCGGCATCGCCGAGGTCGAGTGCCTCCGCCAGCCGGCGCAGGATTTCCTCCCTCGGCACCGTCCGTCCCGCCCGCTCGACCACGACGGCGCGCAGGCCCGGCTCGGGCGACCAGGAGATCCCCGCCTGGGCCGCCATGGCCTGCACGGTCTGCGGGCGGTAGATGGCGCGCTCGCCCGGCGGGGGCGCCGCGGCGAAGACTTTCTCGCCCCCGGCGCCGGCGCGGAGGAACAGATCGGCGAAGGTCACCTCCGGACCGTCCACGAGAACGACGGGCTTGAGGCGCGCTTCGGCAAGGGCGAGGCCGGGCAGCAGCAGCAGGCAGGCGCCGGCGAAAAGGGTGAGGACGAGGCGTTTCATCAGCGGATCGCCTGGTTCGCCTGGGCGAGCATCTCGTCGGAGGTCGTGATGACCTTCGAGTTCATCTCGTAGGCGCGCTGTGCCGTGATCAGGTTGGTAATCTCCTGCACGGGGTTGACGTTGGAGGTTTCGAGGAAGCCCTGGCGCACGGTGCCGTAGCCGGCGGCGCCCGGCACGCCGACCTGGGCGGCGCCGGAGGAAGGCGTCTCGAGGAACAGATTGTCGCCGATCGCCTCCAGGCCCGCTTCGTTGAAGAAGCTGGCCAGTTCGAGCTGGCCGGCCACCTGCGGCTGCACCTGGCCCGCGAGCTTGACCTGCACCTCGCCGGTGGCATTGATCGACACATCCACCGCATCCTGCGGAATGGCGATGCCGGGCTGCACCACGTAGCCGTCCTGGGTCACGATCTGGCCGGTCGGCGAGAGCTGGAAAGAGCCGGCGCGGGTATAGCCGATATCGCCGTTGGGGAGCTGGATGCGGAAATAGCCATTGCCCTGGATGGCGATGTCGAAGGTGTTCTCGGTCGATTGCAGGTTGCCCTGCTCGGTGATGCGGTAGACCGCGCCGGTCTTGACGCCGATGCCGACCTGAACGCCGGCCGGGACCACCGTGCCCTGGTCGGAGGAATTGGAGCCGATGCGCCGCATGTTCTGGTAGAGCAGGTCCTGGAACTCGGCGCGCTGGCGCTTGTAGCCGGTCGTGTTCAGATTGGCGATGTTGTTGGAGATGACTTCCACGTTGAGCTGCTGGGCCAGCATTCCCGTCGCGGCGATGCTCAGTGAGCGCATGTCCTGTCCCTCGGTCCTTCGTGATGTTTCAATGGCGGCATCAGGCGATCTTGCCGAGCCGCTCGATGGCGCGTCGCTGGATCTCCTGATCCGCCTCCAGAACGCGCTGCATCGCCTGATAGCTGCGATGCAGCTCTACCATGTTCGTCATTTCGACGATCGGCTCGACATTCGATCCCTCGATGGCGCCCTGCACGAACTGCGCGCCCTCCGCCGGCAGTTCCGGCTCGTCGCTGCTGTAGAGATTGTCGCCGGCCTTGCGCATCTGCTGCTCGTTCTCGAAGCGCACGAGGTTGAGCCGGGCGACCAGGCCGTTGGCGTTGCTGACGCTGCCATCCGGCGCGATGGTGATCCTGCCGTCCGCCCGCTCCAGCCGGATCGGCGCATTGCGATCGTCCAGAACCGCATGCCCGTCGCGCGTCGTCAGTTCGCCCTGGTCGCTCAGCCGCAAATGGCCGTTGCGGGTGTAACGCCGGCCTTCGGGCGTCTCGACGACGAGAAAGCCGCGACCGCTGATCGCGACGTCGAGCGGGTTGCCCGTGGTCTCGATCGCCCCGTCCCGCAGGCTGCGGAGCGTGCCCCAGTCGAGAACGAAGGATGCCTTGGCCTGCTCGCGCCCGGCCAGGCGCATCAGGTGCTCCTCGAACAGCATCTGCTCGCTGCGAAAGCCGGCGGTGTTCATGTTCGCCAGGTTGTTGGCGATCACGTCCATCTGCCTTCGCATCGCCATCTGGCGGGACAGCCCGATATAGGTGGCGTTCTCCATTCTGGTCTCCATGGCGCGGACGGCCGTTCTTGGCCGCCGACTGAATGCTGGGGTCGGACATGCAGGGGCCATGCCAGATGCGGGATGGCGGGAATCCGCGCCGCAGCCGAGGCGCGCGGACCGGGCCGGCGGTGCGAGGGCAGCGCTTGCCCGGCAGGATTTGCCGACCCCTGTCCGGACTTCACCGCTTGTTAACCCAAGCCTCCCCAGAATGCGCCGCGGATAACGCCGCATCTGCGGCGAGGCAACGGGAACGGACGGACAAGCATGGCCGACATCACCGCCGATCAAGCGGACGCACAGGCGGCTGCCGAGGGCACGGTCCGCAAGCGCAGGATCTCCGGCAAGGTGCTGGTGCTGTTCATCGTGCTGCCACTGCTGCTGGTGGGCGGCCTTGGCGCGGCCGGCGCCGGCTACTTCCTTGGCTGGTTCGGCTCCGGCGGGGAGGCGGCGGAAGCGGCCAAACCAGCGGCGCCGCGCGCCGTGGTCTTTCACGATCTTCCCGAGATGCTCGTCAACCTGCAGAGCACGGGCCGCCAGGCAAGCTATCTCAAGATCCGCGTTTCCCTCGAACTCGACGATGCGGAGGCGGTGAAGCGCGTCGATCAGGTGATGCCGCGCGTTCTCGACAATTTTCAGGTCTATCTGCGCGAGCTCCGTTCCGACGAGCTGCATGGCTCCGCCGGCGTGCAGCGCCTGAAGGAGGAACTTCTGATCCGCGTCAATGCCGCCGTGGCGCCGGCGCGGGTCAATGACGTGCTGTTCAAGGAAATGCTGCTTCAATAGACGGACCAGGCCAGATGGCTGACGAGAGCGAAAGCGGTATCGACGAGGAGAAGCTCGCCGCCGATTGGGCCGCGGCCGCCGAGGCGGATCAGCCGGACATGGAGGCGGAGGCTTCGCGCGCGGCGGACGAGAATGGCCAGCCGGGACCAGCCGCCGGCGGCGGCCAGGCAACGCGCGTCCTCAACCAGGACGAGATCGACAGCCTGCTCGGCTTCGACAGTTCCGACGACGAGGATCGCGAGAGATCGGGTATCCGCGCGATCATCAACAGCGCCCTCGTTTCCTACGAGCGCCTGCCCATGCTCGAGGTGGTCTTCGACCGCCTGGTGCGCCTGATGACCACCTCGCTCCGTAACTTCACCTCCGACAATGTCGAAGTCTCGCTCGACCAGATCACCTCGATCCGTTTCGGCGACTATCTGAACTCGATCCCGCTGCCCGCCATCCTTTCGGTCTTCCGGGCGCAGGAATGGGACAATTACGGGCTGATCACGGTGGACAGCTCGCTCATCTACTCGATCGTGGATGTCCTGCTTGGCGGCCGGCGCGGGACCGCCGCCATGCGCATCGAGGGCCGGCCCTACACCACGATCGAGCGGAACCTTGTCGAGCGCATGATCAGCGTCGTGCTGAACGACCTGAGCCAGGCTTTCGAGCCGCTTTCGCCGGTCAATTTCGTCTATGACCGGATCGAGACCAATCCGCGCTTCGCAACCATCGCCCGTCCGGCCAATGCGGCCATCCTCGCCAAGTTCAGGATCGACATGGAGGATCGCGGCGGCAGGCTGGAACTGATGCTGCCATACGCGACGCTCGAGCCCGTGCGCGAACTCCTGTTGCAGATGTTCATGGGCGAGAAATTCGGTCGCGACAGCATTTGGGAGAACCACCTGGCGACCGAATTGTGGTCGACCGACATCGATATACAGGCCGTGCTCGACGAACAGTTGATGACCTTGCGCGAGGTCATGAACCTGGAGGTCGGGGCCACCATCATGCTCAACGCAACGCCCGATACGCCGGTCGAACTGCGCTGCGGCGGCATTCCGCTGCTGTGCGGCAGGATGGGCCGCATCGGACCGCAGATCGCGGTCCGGGTCGACCGTTCGCTCCGCCCCATGAGGCCAAACCCATGACCCTGGCACTTCTCCTCGATATCCTGCTGATCGGCCTTCTGGTCGCGACGCTCGGCTTCTGCATCCGCCTCAATGGCCGGCTGCAGGCGGTGCGCGGCGCGAACCAGGAATTGCGCCAGCTCGTCACGTCCTTCGACACCGCGACCGAAAAGGCGCGTGCGGGCGTCGCCGAACTGAAGCTCGCAAGCGAAGCGGCCGGGCGCGACCTCAAGGAGCGGATCGAGAAGGCACGGGCGCTGGCCGACGAACTCGCGATCATCACCGAGTCGGGCAACCGGCTTGCCGACCGCCTGGAGCATGGTCTGACCAGCCGCCGGACCGGCGCACGCCGCCAGGGCGCGGGCGCCGGCGACGAGGATCCGGCCGAGGAAGAGGGCGAACCGGCGCCGCGGATGAAGGCCGAACGCGACCTTCTCCAGGCGCTCAGGCGCGTGAAGTGAGGTCTCGATGAGCTATCTCGACACACTCGCCACCCGGCTCCGCCCGCGCCGGCCGAGGCTGCTGCCGGTGCTGGTGGCGGCGATCACCCTTGCCGCCGGCATGAAGGTCGGCACGGTCTGGACCGATGCCACATTGATGCTGGGTGTCCAGCGCGCCGATGCCCAGGCACAAACCGGCCGCGCGCAACCGGGTCCGGCCCCGGCCGGCAACGGCGCGCCCCGTCCGCTGCTGCCCAAGGATGCGGAGGCGCCGCGTCCGCCGATGCCCGATGCTCCGCCGCCGGCCCGGCCGCAAACGCCGGTCCGGCAGCAATCGCCGGTCCTGGCCCAGGCCGAGCCGGCCGCATCCGCCAGGCCGCAGGAGGGGGCGGGCGCAAATCCGTCACCGCCGGTGCCGCCGCAATCGGCGATGCGCGATCCGTCCAGCTACTCGAAGTCCGAGGTCGAGATCCTCCAGAGCCTTTCGCAGCGGCGCGAGGAACTGGAGGCGAAGGCGCGCGATCTCGAGTTCCGCGAACAGCTTCTCGGCGCCACGGCAAAGCAGGTGGACGAGAAGATCGCCGCGCTCAAGGAGATCGAACGCCGGATCGAGGACCTGCTGAAGAAGCGCGACGAGGAAGAGGAGCGCAACCTGCGCAGCCTGGTCAAGGTCTACGAGAACATGAAGCCGGTCGATGCCGCGCGCATCTTCGAGCAGCTCGAGATGGCGATCCTGCTCGACGTGGTGGAACGCATGCGCGAGGCCAAGGTCGCGCCGATCCTCGCACAGATGAATCCGGGCAAGGCGAAGAAGGTGACGGAGGAACTTGCGGCGCGGCGGGCGCTGCCCTCGCGCATGCCCGAGGAACGCAACCGCGAGCCGTCGCGACAGGGTTAAACCGCCCATGGCCTGGGCATTTACCATGACTTAACAGCGGGCGGTCTAACGTCGCCGAGGCGCGCGAAGCGCCGGCCCGCCAAGCGTCACGCCGTTGCCCAAGGAGCAAGCCCCATGTCGGTCGACAAGTCGATGCCGATCCTGATCGTCGATGATTACAAGACGATGCTGCGCATCATCTCCAATCTTCTGAAGCAGCTGGGGTTCAGCAACATCGACGAAGCGACCGATGGTGGCGCGGCGCTCGGCAAGCTGCGGGAGAGGAGTTACGGTCTGGTGATCTCGGACTGGAACATGGAGCCGATGACCGGACTGCAGCTTCTGAAGGAGGTGCGGGCCGACGAACGTCTTAAAGGTCTGCCGTTCATCATGATTACCGCCGAGAGCAAGACCGAGAACGTCATCGCTGCCAAGCAGGCCGGGGGGAACAACTACATCGTCAAGCCGTTCAACGCCGAGACGCTCAAGAAGAAGATGTCGTCGGTGCTGGGCGAGTTCTGACGCCGCGCAAGCGCGTGGAGGAAGGAAAGGCTGCCGATGCTAGCGACAAAACTGGCCGCTTCCGGACTGGACCGCCGCATCGCCGAATTGCGCGCCGCGCGCGGCGGGAGCGTGCGGCTGGAGGAGGTGGGCGAGCTCGTCGAGAGCATGATCGGCAGCCTGCAAGGCGACCTCTCGCCCGGCGAGATCATGGTCCAGAGGGAACTGGGCGAGCTGGTGGACTATATACGGCAGGCCCATGCGGAGATCGCCTCCATCCATCCTGCCGAGATCGGCTCGGTGCACATTCCCGCCGCGACCGACGAGCTGGATGCGGTGGTGAGCGCCACCGCCGAGGCCACCGACGCCATCCTCGATGCGGCCGAACAGCTCAGCCGCATGGCGGAAAGCCTGCCCGCGAAGCAGGCAGAGGCGCTGGCCAAGATCACGACGCGCATCTACGAGGCGTCAAATTTCCAGGACATCACCGGCCAGCGCATCACCAAGGTGGTGCGGACCTTGCGCCATATCGAGGACAGGGTTCTTGCCCTGGCGCACAGTCTCGGGGAGGCGGCACCGGCGCCTGTCGATGCGTCGAATGGCTCCGCCCCGGACGACGAGGCGTCCCTGCTCAACGGTCCGCAGCTTCCAGGCCGGGCCAACAGCCAGGCGGACATCGATGCGCTGCTTGAGAGTTTTGACTGAGCAATGACGCGCGCCGGACCACAATCCCGGATCGAAACACGCGATCCGAGCGTGATGGTCTTCATGTCGCTGTATCTGATCCTGCTAACCTTCTTCATCGTCCTGGCGGCCCTCTCGCGCATCGAAAACCGGCGGCTCGAGCAGACGCTGAGCGGGGTCGAGCATTCCTTTGGCGGCGCCGGCGGACGAAGCCGGGTCAGCGTCATCGAGCCGCTCCATCCCTCGGCCGTGCCCGGAAGCGACGTGGCGGCGCTGCTCGGCGAGGAACTGGCCGCCCTTTCGGTCCTTCCGTTCGCCTCGCTCTCGGCCGAGCGGGGCGAGGTCCGGCTCGCGATGCCGGCACGGCTCTTCTTCCCGCCCTCGGGCAGCGAACTGACCGGTCCGGGCGAGCAGGTTCTAAATGGCCTTGCCAAAGTCGCCGCGCGCGTGGAGGAGCCGTTCCGGCTCGACATTCTCCTGGTGCGCCCGGCAAGTTTCTGGGGCCTCGGACCGTTGCCGCTCGATCGTGCCGCGGCGCTGCGCGCGGCCTTGCCCGAGGCGATCGGGCGCGCGGATATCGGCATCGTGGATGCGGGCGGCGGGGACATCGTTTTCCGCTTCCGCATCGTTCAGGAGGAGGAGCGGAATTGATCCGCCTGTCTTTTGCATCGGGATCGGGCACGCCGCTCTGGCTGGTGACGCTGGCCGATCTGCTGGCGCTGTTGCTTGCCTTCTTCGTCCTGCTCTTCGCCATGTCCAACCTGGAGGCACCGGCCTGGCGCGCGATCAGCCAGTCACTCGGCACCGCGTTCAATCCGGCGACCTTGATCGGAGCCGGTCGGGCGAGGCAGGACGTGCCTGGCCGCGCGATGGCTCCGGCGACCGACCCCGGATATCTTGCGACTGTCATCGCCGGCAAGCTCGCCAGCGATCCGGCGCTTGCCGGAGCGCGGACCGATCTGCGCGCCGACCATCTGGCGATCACGCTGCCGCCCGGCACTTTCTTCGCGCGCGGCGCGGCGGAAATGACCGAGCCCGCGCGCCGTGCCGCCGTCTCCCTCGCGACGACCCTCGCCTCCCTTGGCAACCGGATCGAAATTTATGGCGCGACCGATCTCCCCGCGACCGGCGAGGGGCCCGATGCCGCGTCGTGGATCCTGTCGCTGCGGCGTGCCCATGCGCTGGCCGGGGCACTGGCCGAGGCCGGTTATCGCGGGCCGGTCCCGGCCTTCGCCGCCGGCAGGACCAGTGCCGATATCGAAATCGTCATCGCGCTCGAACACCGGAGCGACCCGCATGCGCCCTGATTTTCTCGCCATCCTGACACTCTGCCTCGCTCTCCTGCTGCCCTCCGGCATGGCCGGGGCGCAGGTGCCGCAAGTGCGCGCGGGCGAACATGCCGGCTACAGCCGCCTGGTCGTCGAGTGGCCGGGTGCCTTCAGCTATGACGCGAAGGTGGAAGGCGGGCATGCGCGCATCGTGCTCGATCGCGGTTCGGAATTCGATCTCGCGGCGGCGGCGGGAACCCTGCCGAGCCGGCTGCGGGCGGCGCGCGCGACGATGGAGGACGGCAGGCTGGTCATTGAAGTCGAAGCGGTTCCGGGCGCCGGGCTCAAGGTCGCGCGCTGGGGCAACCGGCTGGTGATCGACGCGGCGGCCACCGCGCAAGCCAGGCCCGCACGGGCCGAACCCAAGCCGGCGCCGAAAGCGTCCACTCCGCTGCCGAAAGCGGCGATGCCGGCCGCGCCGCCGGCACCGGCCGGACCGGAACGACGGGCGCCACGGCCTGCCGCCGCCCCGGCCGAGGCGCGGGATGGGGCGCCGGCGACCCCGCCTCCCGCAACAAAACCCGTCGCGGAGCCACCACCGCAGGCGGCGCAGCCGCAACTCGCGCTCGCACTCGAAGCCGAAAAGCGCCCGGACGGCGCCCGCCTCGTATTTCGCAGTCCGACGCCGCGCGCGGCGCTGGTGCTGCATCGCGCCGGCACGCTCTGGGTCGTGCTCGATGGCGCGCCGGCGCGCCTCGACCTCGCGGGTCTCGTTCCGGCGCTGGGAGAGGCCGCCGGCCGGGCGGAACAGATCTCCCACGAGGCAGCGACGATCCTGCGCCTGCCGCTCAGGCCCGGCCTGCTGCCGGTTGCGCGACGCGCCGGCAATGACTGGGTGGTCGAACTCCGGCCCGCGGCCGACGGCGCGCTGACCCGTCCGGCCGAGGTGCGGGCCGAACGCGACGGCAGCGGCGGACGCCTTCTCGTGGCGTTGGCCGAGGCGGGCGAGCCGCTCGCCCTGACCGATCCGGATGTGGGCGACCGGCTGATCCTGGTGCCCAGCGCCGCATCCGGTCTCGGCATGAACCTGCCGCGCCAGTATCCGCAGCTCACCATGCTGCAGAGCGCGCAGGGGCTTGCGATCCAGGTGAAGAGCGATCATCTCGCGGTGACGCGCGCCGGTTCGCAGGTGGCGATCGGTGCTGAGGGCGGCGTGCTGGCGGCGGCGCTGGGTGCGGCCGACGTCAAGCCGAGCGGCGGGCTGCTGCGTTTTGCCGACTGGGCCGGGCCACGCGATGGCTTCGTCCGGCGCGAGCAGGAGCTGCTGGCGGCGCTCGCCGCCGCCCCTGTCGCGCGCCAGCCCTCGGCGCGCCTTGATCTGGCGCGCTTCTATCTGGCCAATGGCATGGCGCAGGAGGCGGTCGGCGTGCTCGGTCGGCTGAGCCGTTCCGACCCGGCCATGTTCGAGGAGCGCGGAAACCGGCTGCTGCGTGGCGCGGCGCTGGTCGCGGCGCGCCGGCCCGGCGAGGCGGAAGCCGACCTCACCCATCCGACGCTGGCGGAAGATGGCGAGGGCGCGCTCTGGCGCGGGCGGATGTATCTGTTGCAGGAGCGCCATGGCGAGGCGCGGGCCGAGTTCATCAGGGCCGGCGACAGCTTCGTCCGCTATGGCGAGCCATTGCGCAGCCGCATGCTGACGGAGATGGCCGAGGCCTATCTGCAGGCGGGCGACATGGAGAGCGCCGCCGCGGTACTCGCCGTCTTCGACAAGGCGGCGGCGCCGGAGACGATGGCCAGCCGGATCAGTTATCTCAAGGGTCGCTTTCACGAGCGCCACGACGATCCCGCTTCGGCGATCCTGGCCTATGAAACGGCGGAGGCAGGCGGCGAGCGGCCGACGCGTGCCCGCGCCCTGCTGGCGCGCATCGCATTGCAGGTGCGTGGTGGCAAGATCGAGAAGCAGGAGGCGATCGAGCGCCTGGAAGGACTGCGTTATGCATGGCGGGGCGACAGGGTGGAGCTCGAGACCTTGCGGCGCCTCGGCGATCTCTATCTGGCGACCGGCGACTACCGGTCGGCGCTCGCCACCATGCGACAGGCGATCACGCTTTTCCCCCGCTCGGCAGAGGCGAAGGAGCTGGCCTCTTCCATGGGCCGGGCCTTCGAGCACCTGTTCCTGGACGGGCTGGCCGACCACATGCCGCCGGTCGAAGCACTCGGCCTCTTCTTCGACTACCGCGAACTGGCCCCGGTGGGTGCGCGCGGCGACGAGATGATCGGGCGGCTGGCCGGCCGGCTGGTGGCGCTCGATTTGCTCGACCGGGCGGGCGAGCTGCTGGAGCATCAGGTCGGCTCCCGCCTCACCGGCACGCCGAAGGCACTGGCGGCCGTCGATCTCGCGGCCATCCGCCTGCTGGACGGCAAGCCCGACAAGGCGCTCGCGGCCTTGCGCCACGCGGCCAGCGGACTGCCCGAGGCGCGGTTGCCGGAACGGCGCCTGCTCGAGGCGCGGGCGCTGATCGCGCTCGACCGGCCGGCCGAGGCACTGGCGGCGATTGCCCAGGATAACGGCGAACAGGCGCTTGGCCTGCGCGCGCAGATTCACTGGCGGGGAAAGAACTGGTCCGGCGCGGCCGAGGCACTCGGCGCATTGCTGCGACGGGGCGGCGGGCCCGGCGAAAAGCTCGATGCCGCCGCCCGGCAGCGAGCGCTGCAGCTCGCGGTGGCGCTCTCCTATGCCGGAGACAGCGCCGGCATCGACCGGCTGCGTGCCGAGTTCTCCGCCCGCTTCGAGGGCAGCGCCGAGGCGCCGGCCTTCCGGGTGCTGACGAACCGGGTCAACCGTAACGAAACGGAGTTCCGGGAGCTTGCCCGCAGCATTGCGGGGCTGGGCCAGCTCGATGCCTTCATGAGCGAATATCGCGACAGGCTACGCAAGAGTGCATCCTGACCGGATGGAGCCTGGGCCGGCGCTCAGGCGCCGGCGAAGCTGCGCACCAGCGATCCGGCCAGCAGGTTCCAGCCGTCCACCAGGACGAAGAAGATCAGCTTGAAGGGCAGGGAGAGAATGATGGGCGGCAGCATCATCATGCCCATCGACATGAGAAGCGAGGCCACCACCATGTCGATGATGATGAAGGGCACGAAGAGCAGGAAGCCGATCTCGAAGGCGCGCTTGAGTTCGCTGATCATGAAGGCCGGGATGAGGACGCGCAGCGGTATCGCCGCGGGATCCTGAACGCTCTCGATCCGTCCCATGTCCATGAAAAGCCGCAGGTCGTTCTCGCGCACGTGCGTGCGCATGAATTCGTGTACCGGCGCCACCGTGCGCTCGAAGGCTTCCGCCTCCTCGATGCGCTCCTCGATCAGCGGCAGGATCCCGTCCCGATAGCTGCGCTCGAACGTGGGCGCCATGATGAAAGCGGTCAGGAACAGCGCCAGGCTGATCAGGACCACGTTGGGCGGCGTCATCTGCGTGCCGAGCGCGCTGCGCACCAGCGACAGCACGATGACGATACGCGTGAAGGACGTGACGACGACCAGGATCGAGGGCGCGAGGCTCAGCACCGTGATCAGCGCGATGAGCTGCACGATCCGGCCGGTGAGCTGCCCGCTTTCGCCGAGATCGATGCTCACCGACTGGGCCAAGGCCGCGCCCGGGGCGAGGCAGGCCAGCAGGACGGCAGGGAGGAGGCGGGACATTCTACGCATGCGTTCCATCCTGGCTGGCCGAAGCAGGCACGTCGCGCCCGGCATCCTTCTCGATCAGCAGCGCCCCGCCGGCGCCAAGAAGCAGAAGATGCTCCCTCCCGTCGCGGCGAACCAGGAGGAGGCGATGGCGCGCGTCGATCTGCAGGCTCTCGACGACGCCGAGCCGCCGCCCCTGGCGTGCCTGCGCGATGCCAAGCCCGGCGCCGAAGCGGCGGAGCGCCCAGGCGGTGGCGAGGATCAGGCCGACGACGAGCAGCAGCGCGGCGGCGAAACGGAGATAGTCGACGGCGCTCATGTGCGGAGGGAGTTTTCCATGCTGGCGCGCCAGTCTTCGCCGAGGATGCGGCGCTGCTGGCGTTCGATGGCCCGCCCGGTTTCGTCGAGATCGCCCATCAGCTTCTCGATCAGCGGCACCAGGCGAAGGGCCTCGGCCCGCTCCATCGACTGCAGCCTGGCGCAGACCCCCTCGATCCGCGGCACGATCGCGGCGAGATCGCAGATCCGGCCGTCATCGGCCTTGAGGCGGGCATCGGCGACAAGGCCGATGACCTCCGCGATGTCGTAGCGCAGGGCGCGCGGCTCGCTCATCGGGCGGGCTCCGTCGCGGGCGGCGCATCCGCCGGCGCATCGGCCGGCCTCGTGCCGGCCTGTGTCCGGTAGAGGTAGTGGAGAATTTCCATGACGGCGGGCAGGGCTTCGAGCGGAATCGGGCTGTCGATGTCGAGTTGCTCGAGGATCTCCGCCAGATCGGCGTCCTCGCGCACCTTGACGCCGTGATCGAAGGCCAGCCGCAGGATCTCCTCGGCGAGGGCGCCGCGACCCTTGGCCAGGATCTTCGGCCCTTCCCGCCCTTCGAGCTCCAGCGCCACCGCTTTCTGCGGTGCGGCGCCGGCGATCTTCGAGTTCTGCGACATTCCACGCCCCGCCTTGCCTGCGCGGCAGGATCGCCGGTCATGCCTAACATGTGGTTAACGGAGCCCGGCGCGCCATTCACCATTCGTTAACGCAGACCGCCCATGATCGCGAAGAACTGCAAGGAACCGCGACCGATGCGTCGCCGGAGGGCCCGACCATGGACCTCGACAGGATGCCGATCTTCTCCGCGCTGACGCGCCGCATGGACTGGCTTTCGGAGCGCCAGCGCGTGATCGCGCAGAATATCGCCAATGCCGACACGCCCGGCTACCGGCCCCAGGAACTCAAGCCGCTTTCCTTCCGCGACCTGGTGGCGAGGGAAGGGACGCCTGGCGGGCGCATGGCGCCGGTCCAGACGAGCGAGGGACATATCAAGGGCGGCGCGACGCAGGTCCGCCACCGGGTGGAGACCCAGCGACAAACCTACGAAACCGCGCCTTCCGGAAACGCGGTCGTACTGGAGGAACAGCTCGTCAAGATGGCCGAGACGCAGCTTGAATTCTCCACCGCCGCCAATCTCTATCGCAAGCATGTGGGCCTGCTGAAGCTCGCGCTCGGACGGCGCGGCTGAGGACGGAAGTTAAGGACGCTCGCCATGGATCTGATGAAATCGGTTCTCGCCTCCACCTTCGGCATGCGCGCTCAGGGCGAACGCATGCGGGTGATCTCGGAGAACCTGGCCAATGCCGACAGCACGGCGAAGGACGCCGAAAGCGACCCTTATCGCCGCAAGGTGGTGACCTTCCGCAACGAACTCGATCGCGCCATGGAAACCCGGCTGGTCAAAGTGGCGAAGGTCGGCTTCGACCGCTCGGAGTTCCAGCTTCGGCACATGCCGGGTCACCCGGCGGCGGACGCCAACGGCTATGTGCGGATGCCAAACGTCAACGCCCTGATCGAGCTCGCCGACATGCGCGAGGCACAGCGTTCCTACGAAGCCAACATGGCCGCCATCGATGCCGCCAAAGGCATGATCAGCAAGACCATCGACCTGCTGCGCTAGCACGGACGCACTGAAGGAAGGACGTAGACGCCATGGATGCCAAGATCGCCAATGCCTCGCTGGCTTATGCCCGGGCGCTGGAACGGCTGGGGCAAGGCGGCGGGACGGCCAGCTCCGGCGCGAGCGGCGGACCGAGCTTCGCCGAACTGGTGCGCGAAGCCGGCGCCGGCGCGATGGAAAGCGCGCGGAGCTCGGAAGCCCTGTCCCTCAAGTCGCTATCGGCCGTGAAGCCGGAACTGACGGAGATCGTCGCCGCCGTCACCAACGCAGAGGTGGCGGTGGAAACGGTGACGGCGATCCGCGACCGCGTGATCGGCGCCTACCAGGAAATCATGCGGATGCCGATCTGAGGCCCCGCCCTTGTCGCCAGCGGAAGTCATCGACGTCACGCGCGACGCGCTCTGGGTCCTGATCAAGGTCGCCGGCCCGATCATGATGATCGCGCTTGGCGTCGGGCTGATCGTCTCGCTCTTTCAGGCCCTGACCCAGGTCCAGGAAATGACGCTCGCCTTCGTGCCGAAGATCATCTCGATCTTCTTCGCGCTGCTCCTGTTCCTGCCGTTCATGATCGGCAGCATGACCACGTTCATGCAGGAGATAGCCGAGCGGATCTCCGCCCTGCAATAGGGCGGCGCGCCATGCTCCAGCAGATCCTGCCGGTCGAGACTTTCGCCTTCCTGCTGGTCTTCTGCCGCGTCGGCGCCAGCCTGATGCTTGTTCCCGGCATCGGCGAGGTCTATGTCGCCGCGCCGATCCGCCTCGTCCTGGCGCTGGCGGTGAGCTTTCTCATCGCTCCCTTCGTGGTCGCCGGCCTGCCCCCCCTTCCGGCGGACGGCATCGGCGTCTTCCTGCTGATCGCCAACGAGACGCTGATCGGCCTGTTCATCGGCGGCGTGGCGCGACTGGCCGTCTCGGCCCTGCATGCGGCCGGCACCATCATCGCCTTCCAGTCGAGTCTCGGCTTCTCGACCTTCTACGATCCGACCCAGGGGGCGCAGAGCGCGCTGATCGCCACTTTCTTCTCGATACTTGGCGTCATGCTGATTTTTGCCGCCGATCTGCACCTGCTGATGCTGCGCGCCACCGTCGATTCCTACGTTCTGTTCCCGGCCCGTGCGCTGCCCCCGCTCGGCGAATTCGCCATGCTGGCGGCCGGCTTCGTCGCCGGTGCCTTCAAGCTCGGCATCCAGGTGGCGGCGCCCTTTCTCGTCTATGGCATCGTGTTCAATATCGGTCTCGGCGCCGTCAACCGCCTGATGCCCAGCATGCAGGTCCTCTTCGTCGCCATGCCGCTGCAGATCCTGCTTGCCTTCGTGCTGCTCACTTTCAGCATCGGCGCGGCGATGATCTGGTTCCTCGAATATTACGAGGGGGCGGCCTCCGCCCTGCTCGCCAGGTAGGGGGCGGGAATGGCCGAAGACCAGGATCCAGCATCGAAAACCGAAGAACCGACCTCCAACCGTCTCGATGATGCTCGCCAGAAGGGCCAGATCGCCCACAGCCAGGAGGTCAATCACTGGTTCATGATCGCGGCGATCACGCTTGCCGCCGCGACCATGTCGGGCTGGGTCGGCACCGACATCTTCGGCCGGCTTCGGGCGCTGATGGAAGCGGCGCACGACATGCCGCTCGAACCGGAAGGCATGGCGGCGCTTCTTGCCGCGCTCGCCCGCTCGGTCGGGCTGGCGCTGCTGCCGGTCATCGCCCTGCTCGCCGCCGCGGCGCTGCTCGGCAACATGGTCCAGCATCCGGTCGGAATCGCCGCCGAGCGGATCAAGCCGCAGCTCAAGCGCCTCTCGCCGCTCGCCGGCCTCAAACGCATCTTTTCCGCGCGCGGCATTTCCGAATTCGTCAAGGGTATCCTGAAACTCTGCCTCGTCGGCGCCGTTGGCACGTGGCTGGTCTGGCCGCGGCTCGATTCGATTCCGCAGATGGTCACCGCCGATCCGGTCGGCATCATGCGGCTCGTCCTGGAACTCTCGCTCACGTTCCTGGCCGGCGTCGCCGCCGTTCTTGCATTCATCGCCGGCGCCGACCTGCTCTACCAGAAATGGGAGCACCGCAAGGGCCTGCGCATGAGCCGGCAGGAGATCAAGGACGAGATCAAGCAATCCGAAGGCGATCCCCAGATCAAGGCCAGGATCCGCGCGCTGCGTCTCGAGCGCTCGCGCCGGCGCATGATGGCTGCCGTGCCCGGGGCCGACGTGGTGGTGACCAATCCGACGCATTTCGCCGTCGCGCTCAAGTACGAGATGGAGAAGATGGGCGCGCCGCGCGTCGTGGCCAAGGGACAGGACCTGATCGCCTTCGCCATCCGCGAACTGGCCGGCAAGCACAGGGTGCCGGTGGTGGAGAATCCGCCACTCGCCCGGGCCCTCTTCGCTGCCTGCGACATCGACCAGGAGATCCCGACGGAGCATTACAAGGCGGTGGCGGAGATCATTTCCTACGTGATGCGTCTAAAGGGCGCGCGGCTGCCGGCGCGAGGGCGCATGGCGACGCCCGGCCCTCGCCGGCCCTGAAGCGATGATCTAGACTGTCCGGGAAGGATTCGGGAGACCGGCAGGGGTGGCAAACGGCACGGATATGGGCGGGGTGGGCTCGGCGATCGGCCGCCGGGGCGCCGTCGCCGTCATGACCGCCGTGGCTGCCGGCATCGGCGGCGTGTTCGGCGCGCTGCTGCTGGCTTCGAGCCTCGGCATGGTGGTGGCGCTGCTGCTGGCCATGCTCGCCCTCGGCCCGTTCGCCTTCGTCATCTGGTGTCTCTGGCGCGGCCGCAGCATCAGCCTGCTCGACCAGCCCGCCCGCATGGCGCTCTCGGCGGTCGAGGAAGCCCCCAACGCCCGGCTGATCGTCGACCGCGCCGACCGGCTGCTCTATCACAATCCCGCCTACCGCCGGCTCGTCGGCCATGTGCGCGGCCCGGTGCCCGGACCGATGGCGCTGTTCGGGAGCGACCCGGAACTGGCCGAAAAGGTCCGCCGCCTGCGCCACCAGGGTACCGGCGGCCTTGATTTCAGCCGCATCGGGCCGGGCGGCGAGCGGCAGTGGCTCCGCCTTTCCGTGCAGCGGGCCAACAATGGCGCGGCCGCGGAATACTGGCGGATCGAGGATATCAGTGCCGAACATGAGCTGACCTCGACCATTCACGCGGAATTGCGGCGCCTGTCCGATTTCATAGACCGGGCGCCGGTCGGCTTCTTTTCGGCCGATGCGGACGGGCGCTTCGACTTCGTCAATGCGACCCTGGCAAGCTGGCTCGGCCTCAGTCCGGAGGCATTGGCCAGCGGCAAGATCCGGGTCGGCGACCGCATCCGGCCGGCGCCGGAGCTGGCACTCGGCGAAAGTGCGGAGTTCCGCCGCGGCGGCGAAGCCTGGCTGATCCGCGCCGATGGCAGCGAGATGCCGGTCCGGGTCGAGCGCGGCGCGGCGGCCGGGCAGGGGGTTTCCGGCTCCTCGGCGGTGGTGCACGACCTGACGCAGGAACTGGCCTGGCGGCGCGCGCTGCGACAGGCGGAGGCGCATTTCGGGCATTTCTTCGATTTCGCCCCGATCGGCATCGTCGTGCTCGACGACCGCGACCGCGTGACGGAAGCGAACAAGGCGTTTCTCGCCATGCTCGGAGCCGGCGGGGCCGACGCGCTCTCGGGCAGCATGCTCGATCTGGTCGCCGAGGGCGACCGGCAGGACATGCGCGAACGCCTGCAGGCGACCAGGGAGGGCCGCCATGGCGGGCCGATCGAGGTGCGCCTTTCGACCCGGCCCGAGCGCGTGGCGCAGGTTTTCGCCTCGCGGCTCGACCCGCAGACGGCCGGCGATAGTGGCCTTCTGCTGCATCTGATCGACACGACCGACCAGAAGAATCTGGAACTGCAGTTCGCGCAGAGCCAGAAGATGCAGGCGGTCGGCCAGCTTGCCGGCGGCATCGCGCATGACTTCAACAACCTGCTCACCGCGATGATCGGCTTCTGCGACCTGCTGCTGCTGCGCCATCAGCCGGGTGACCAGTCCTTCGCCGACATCATGCAGATCAAGCAGAACGCCAACCGCGCGGCCAACCTGGTGCGCCAGCTCCTTGCCTTTTCGCGCCAGCAGACGCTCAGGCCCAAGGTGCTCGACATCACCGACGTGCTTGCCGATCTTTCCAACCTGCTGCGGCGGCTGCTCGGCGAGACGATCGAATTCCGCCTTGTGCATGGCCGCGATCTCGGCCTCGTCAAGGTCGACCAGGGACAGTTCGAGCAGGTTGTGATCAACCTGGCGGTCAACGCACGGGACGCCATGACCGACGGCGGCGAACTCACCATCCGCACCGCCAACGTGACGGCGGAGGAATCGACCCGGCTCGGGCACGAACTGATGCCGGCCGGCGAATATGTGCTGATAGAAGTGAGCGATACCGGCAAGGGCATTCCGAAGGACATCCTCGGCAAGATCTTCGAACCCTTCTTCACCACCAAGGAAGTAGGTGCCGGCACCGGCCTCGGCCTCTCTACCGTCTACGGCATCATCAAGCAGACCGGCGGGTTCATCTTCCCCGAGAGCGAGGTCGGTCGCGGCGCCAAGTTCCGCATCTACCTGCCGCGCCATCGTCAGGTGGCGAACCGGGAGGCAGCGCAGCTTGCCGAGGGCGGCGAGAAGCGCCCCTCGCGCGATCTGACGGGCAAGGGGACCGTCCTGCTGGTGGAGGACGAGGACGCGGTGCGCATCTTCGCGGCGCGCGCGCTGCGCAACAAGGGATATACGGTTCTGGAAGCGAATTCGGGCGATGCGGCGCTCGAGCAGGTCCAGCGCCATGCCGGCGAGATCGACATTCTCGTCTCTGACGTGGTGATGCCGAACATGGACGGGCCGACGCTGGCGCGCGAGATCCGCCGCCGCCGGCCGGACCTCAAGATCATCTTCATCTCCGGCTATGCCGAGGATGCGTTCCGGCGCAACCTGGACCGCGACGTCGAGATCGACTTCCTGCCCAAGCCGTTCAGCCTGAAACAGCTCGCCGGCAAGGTGAAGGAAGTGATCGAGCGGGAGAGCGTGAAGGGCTAGTTTTCGCCGAGCCCATGCGCGCGTGCGAAGCGGGCGCGGGCAATCCGGCGCGCCTCCGCCCAGGTCCGGCTGGTCTCCAGGCGCGGGGCCGCCTCGCGCGGATCGGGAATTTCCGGCGCCACGCCAAGATCGGGATGACGGCAAAGCCAGCGGTCCGGTGCGCGTTCTCCAGCGCCGTCCTCGATCTCGAGGACGCGGAGGGCAAGGACCCGCCGCCGCTCCGCCGGCAGGCTCGCGAAATGCCGCTCCATGTCGGCGAGCTGGAGCGAGGCATCCTCGATCCGGATCAGTGCCCCCTCGCGCAGCGCGCACCAGCCGCCATCAATGATCATGGCAAGCTTGGCATAGGCCGCCCACATGGCGGCGACCTCGCCGAATTCCGCGCGCTGTCGCCGGCCGCCGGCGCCGGCCAACTGCCAGTAGCTCCGTGCCTGCAGCACGGCATACCAGGCAAGGCTCTGTCCGCCCATGATCCGTGCCGCGAGCCAGTTCCTCGCGGTGGCGGCCTCGCGCGGCTCGCCGGCGCCTGCGATGGTTTCGGCCAGGTCGCCGCCCGGCACCGCCTCCAACCGGTCGAGGCGGATGGCGAAGGCGCGGTCGGGACCGGCCGTCACGGGAGCGGGTGCCTGGTCGCGCCGCTGTGCCGGAGCCGAAGCACTCGCTGCCACATCTGGCGGGACCGCGCCGCGCGGCAGGGCCGGTTGCGGCCGTTCGCTGTCCGCGCAGGCGGCAAGGAGCGCAAGCGCAAGGGCGATGGCTAGGGGCGCGGCGCAGCGCGCCCGTGGCAGGGGGGTGGGGGAGGGGGCAAACATGGCGCGATGATGGGCGAGGTCGCCCTCGCGCCGCGTTCAATCCTGCGTGTGCCGGGCGCATGGGGATTCGCCTTGCCATGACGGCTATGGCGAGCGGAAACCATCATGCCAATGATCCATGAACGTATCTGGAACATGGAAAATACCGATTATTTGTCAATAAGATAAGAAAAGCATGGACAGCGTGAACAAAATAGGTACATTGACCGTGTTTGCGCCTCCGTCGCGGCTGTGGAATAAGGAGCAAGGGCATGAGCAATCCAGTTTTGCGCGTCGTCGAGAAGGACAACATGGACAAGAACAAGGCACTGGAAGCGGCCCTTTCCCAAATCGAGCGGGCCTTCGGCAAGGGCTCGATCATGAAGCTCGGCCAAAAGGACAGCCTGGTGCAGATCGAGGCGATCTCCACCGGATCGCTCGGGCTCGATATCGCGCTTGGCCTGGGTGGCCTGCCGCGCGGCCGCGTCATCGAGATCTATGGGCCGGAAAGCTCGGGCAAGACCACGCTGGCGCTGCATGTCATCGCCGAGGCGCAGAAGAAAGGCGGCAACTGCGCCTTCGTCGACGCGGAACATGCGCTCGATCCGGGCTATGCCCGCAAGCTCGGCGTCAATGTGGACGATCTGGTCATCTCCCAGCCCGACACGGGCGAGCAGGCGCTCGAGATTGCCGACACGCTGGTCCGTTCCGGCGCCATCGAGGTGCTGGTGATCGACAGCGTGGCGGCGCTGGTGCCGCGCGCCGAACTGGAGGGCGAGATGGGCGAGATGCAGGTCGGCCTGCAGGCCCGCCTGATGAGCCAGGCGCTGCGCAAGCTCACCGCCTCGATCTCGCGTTCCAACTGCATGGTGATCTTCATCAACCAGATCCGCATGAAGATCGGCGTGATGTTCGGCAATCCGGAGACCACCACCGGCGGCAATGCGCTGAAATTCTATGCCTCCGTCCGTCTCGATGTCCGTCGCATCGGCGCCATCAAGAACAAGGAGGACGTGGTCGGCAACCAGACCAGGGTGAAAGTGGTCAAGAACAAGGTCGCCCCGCCTTTCAAGGTGGTCGAGTTCGACATCATGTATGGCGAGGGCATCTCGAAGACCGGCGAGCTGATCGATCTCGGCGTCAAGGCCGGCGTCGTGGACAAGTCCGGCTCATGGTTCTCCTTCGACAGCCAGCGCATCGGCCAGGGCCGCGAGTCGGCCAAGCAGTTTCTCAAGGAGAATCCGGACGTGGCGGCCGCGATCGAGGAGAA
Source organism: Alphaproteobacteria bacterium (assembly GCA_026126165.1). Classification (GTDB taxonomy): domain Bacteria; phylum Pseudomonadota; class Alphaproteobacteria; order Ferrovibrionales; family Ferrovibrionaceae; genus JAHCJQ01. The sequence continues at coordinate 985 of JAHCJR010000032.1, read as the reverse complement.
GATCCGCGCCAATGCCGGCATCATCGCCGAAGCGGCCGCGGGCGGCATCGACGCGGCGGAGACCGAGGAAGCGGTCTGAGCGACCGCCTCCGGACAGGACGCGCGGCGGCATTTCCAGGCGGCTCCGTTCGCAGTCGCGAGCCCGGGAATGCCGCCGTCGCCCCTTGGGGGGGGCGGCGAGCGCGTTGAAGGAGATTCCGATCAGCCGGGATTGTGAGCGAAGAGCCCGCTCGGGGAGCGCGGATCGAAGGCGCTCAGACCAAGTCTCGACAGGATCCGGGCGACGACCCGGTCCGCCAGGAGGCCGGCGACAGGGCAGGCGGCCTGGACGCGGAAGGCGATGCTCTCCACGTTTTCCCGCTCGCCCAGTTCGATCTCAAGCCGGAAGCCTTCACCTCGCAGGAACCCGAATCCGGCCTCGATGAAAGCCGCGGACGGCTCGACCTTTCGGATGGCGGCGGCAAGGCCGGCGCGGGAGCCGAGCGGCGCGGGTTCGTGATCGGCGGGGATGTCATCGAAATGCCGCGCCGCCGGCGGCAGGTCCTGCGCGTAGATGGTCCAGCTTGCAGCGCCGTCCATGGGGCCTCCTCGGATCGGGCCAAGATGCCGCTGCCGGCGGGGCGGGTGCCAGACAAAAGCCCGTGAAAGTCGCGCGAGCGGGCCGGCTGGACAGGCCGCGGCATGAAGGCTAAAAGCTCAGGCTCGCGTGAGGCACCGCCTCGGGCGCGTGGCATTCTTCCGGGTGAAGGCATGACGACCGGCAACGATATCCGCAGGGCATTCCTCGACTATTTCGTGCGGCATGGCCATACCGCCGTGGCTTCGAGCCCGCTGGTGCCGCACAACGACCCGACCTTGATGTTCACCAATGCCGGCATGGTCCAGTTCAAGAACGTCTTTACCGGTGCGGAGAGCCGCCCCTACAGCCGCGCGGCCAGCTCGCAGAAATGCGTGCGGGCCGGCGGCAAGCACAACGCTCTCGAAA
>JAHCJR010000031.1 GCA_026126165.1 Alphaproteobacteria bacterium | reverse complement strand
CCTCTTCCTCCTTCGGCTCGCTGAGCCGGTCGAAATCCTCCGGATCGACGATGACATGGCAGGTCGAGCAGGCGAGCGAGCCCTCGCAGGCGCCCTCCAGGTCGATATTGTTGCGGTGCGCGATCTCGAGCACCGATAATCCGACCGGCGCCTCCACTTCCGTGCGCTTGCCGTCGGGACTGATGAACGTCATCTTGGGCATCCAGCCTGCTCCTCGCCAGTAAAACCTTCCAACCCCGTCATTCGCCCGACCCCGTCTTGCGGCCGAGCTGATCGACCGATACGCCCTTCAGCGCGGCCGCGATGTTGCGGTCCATCCGACGGGCGGCGAAATCCTGCGTCGCGCGATCGAGTTCCTCGATCGCATCCTGAATCGCGCCGCGGTCCTCGCCTTCCTTCGACCGTTCGAGCTTCGCCACGGCCGCGTCGATCGCATCGCGCTCGGCGCCGTCGAGCAGACCGCCATCGGCGCGCAGCGCGCCGCGCAGGGCGAGCAGGACCCGGTCGGCCGAGACGCGCGCCTCGGCGAGCAGGCGCGCCTCCATGTCCTCGCGCGCATGTTCCATGCTTTCGCGCAGCATGGCGGCCATCTCCTCCTCGGTAAGGCCATAGGACGGCTTCACCTCGACATGGGCAGCGACACCGGTGGTCTTTTCCTCGGCGCTCACGGTGAGCAGCCCGTCCGCATCCACCGCGAAGCTGACGCGAATACGCGCGGCACCGGCCACCATCGGCGGAATGCCACGCAACTCGAAGCGGGCCAGCGACCGGTTCTGGCGGGCCATCTCGCGCTCGCCCTGCACCACGTGGATCAGCATGGCCGACTGGCCGTCCTGGTAGGTGGTGAATTCCTGCGCCCGCGCCACCGGGATGGTCGAATTGCGATGGATGACCTTTTCGACCAGTCCGCCCATTGTCTCGATGCCGAGCGAGAGCGGCGTGACGTCGAGCAGCAACGTGTCCGAGCCGTGCGTCAGCGCCTCCGCCTGCAGCGCGGCGCCCAGCGCCACAACCTGATCGGGATCGATATTCGCCAGCGGCTCGCGGCCGAACAGCTCCGCCACCTTGCGGCGGACCAGCGGCACCCGTGTCGAACCGCCAACCATGACCACGCCCCGCACGTCCTGCGGCTTGAGCCGGGCATCGAAGAGCACCCGCTTGGCGGTGGCGATGGTGCGCTCGACCAGCGGTGCCACCAGGGCCTCGAATGATCCTGCATCGAGCCGGTGACGCGAGGTCCGCCCGTCGAGATCGAGCACCCATTCGCCCTGGGTGCGGTCGGTGAGACATTCCTTCGCGAGGCGCGCGGTGACCAGCGCCTGCTTGGTCGCAGCCACCGAGAGCTTCTCCGCGCCCAACTGGCGCGCCCGCTCCGCCAGGAAGCGCTCTGCTATCGCATGATCGAAATCGTCGCCGCCCAACGCCGCATCGCCGCCGGTCGCCAGAACCTGGAAGACCCCCTTCTCGAGACGCAGGATCGAGACGTCGAAAGTGCCGCCGCCCAGGTCGTAGATCGCATAAAGCCCCTCCGCACCCTGATCGAGGCCATAGGCCAGCGCGGCAGCGGTCGGCTCGTTGACCAGGCGCAGGACCTCCAGCCCGGCGAGACGGGCCGCATCCCGCGTCGCGGTGCGGGCGGCATCGTCGAAATAGGCCGGCACGGTGATCACCGCCTGGTCGATCTCGCGCCCCAGGGCGCGTTCGGCCCGGGCCTTCAGGGCACGCAGGATATCGGCGGAAATCTCGACCGGCGTCAGGCGCCGCGCGCCGATGCGCAGGCGGACCATGCGGCCGTCCTCGGCCGGCTCCAGCTCGAACGGCAGGGTTCCGGCGAGCCGCTTGAGATCATCCGGTCCGCGCCCCATCAGCCGCTTGATCGAGCTGACCACCAGGTCCGGCTCCTCCAGCAGATGACGACGCGCGAGCTCCCCAACCAGGACCTCGCCCGTCTCCGGATAGGCGACGACCGAGGGCACCATCGCGCTGCCATCGGGATCGCACAGCACTTCCGGCTTCTGGTCCTGCGACAGGGCAACGAGAGAGTTCGTCGTACCGAGATCGATACCGACCGCGGGCCGGCGCTCCTCGGCATGCGGGAGCGGCGTTTCGCCCGGCTCGTGGATTTCGAGAATCTGCATATTGCTCAAGCCTCAAGCCTGGCCCGGCGCTCATGCGCCTCGGCGGCGAGTTTGGTCAGGTAGCGCAGCCGGATGCAATGCCGGCCCGCCAGATCGAACGCCTCGCGCGCGAACGCATCGGCCACCTCGTCCAGAACCGCCTCGCACTCCCCCTCGACGCGCGCGATGATGCCCTCGATCTCCGTCGCCGACTGCGCCTCGGCCAGTTCTTCCCGCATCTCCATGGCCTCGAGCAGGACCCTGGGATCGCTGATCGTCGAGCAGGCATCGCCCTGGACCGGCCGTCCCTTCAGGACGAGCAGGTACTCCGCCCGCCGCAACGGATCCTTCACCACCGCGTAAGCCTCGTTGAGGTCGGTCGCATGCTGGGAGGAGAGCGCACGCTCGCGCGCCGGCTTGGCGGCGAAACGGTCCGGATGGAAATAGCGCTGCAAGCCAAAATACTGCCGCTCGATATCCGCCATCTGCAGATCGAAGCGCGCCGGCAGATTGAGGCGGGTGAAGTGATCGACGGGCTGCGGTGCCTGGATCACGCCGCAGGCATGACAGAAAGGCGCGCGCATGGCGACGGCCGTGCCGCATGACCAGCAGTCGCGCATGGCAGTCGCGCCGCCGTCCTTCTCCGCCCGCTCCTCGCTCACTACCTCAGCCCCTCGTCACAATGAAGCGGGGGCCGCGCCGCCCGGCCCGGCCCCCCTGCCACAGGTTCAACAGGACGCCCGACGCATCCGGCCGGCTGCCAGCCGGCCCGCTGCGCATCAGACGTGGAACGACTCACCGCAGCCGCAGCGTCCCTTCTCGTTGGGATTGCTGAAGACGAAGCCCTTCTTGAGCTTGTCCTCCGACCAGTCCATCGTGGTGCCGAGCAGGAACATCACCGCCTTCGGATCGATCAGGACGGTGACACCCTTGTCCTCGACCACTTCGTCGAACTTGCCCTTCTCGTCAGCATATTCGAGCGTATAGGAAAGGCCGGAGCAGCCGGCGGTCCGGATGCCGACGCGCACGCCGACCGAGGGCTTGCCGCGTTTCGCCAGCAGCTCCTTGACCCGCTGGGCGGCGCTATCGGTGATATTCAGTGCATGCCGAGCCATCTTCTTCGGTCCCTCGCGCCTCAGGCCGCCGTATCGGCCTTGCTTCCGGTATCGGCGCCGTCCCGCTTCTTGCGGTAGTCGGCAATCGCCGCCTTGATCGCATCCTCGGCCAGGACCGAGCAGTGGATCTTCACCGGTGGCAGTGCCAGATGCTGGGCGATCTCGGTATTCTTGATCGCCTCCGCCTGGTCGAGCGTCTTGCCCTTGACCCATTCGGTCACCAGGCTCGACGAGGCGATGGCGGAGCCACAGCCGAAGGTCTTGAACTTGGCATCCTCGATGATGCCGGCCTCGTTCACCTTGATCTGCAGCTTCATGACGTCGCCACAGGCCGGCGCGCCGACCAGCCCGGTGCCGACCGCCTGATCGCCCTTTTCGAACGAGCCGACGTTGCGCGGATTCTCGTAATGATCGACGACCTTGTCACTGTAAGCCATTGCAGTACTCCCTTGGTCGGTCCTTCAGTTAAGGGCGCGAAAGCCCCGTGTCCAGTGATTTCCCGTCACGATTCAGTGGCCGGCCCACTCGATGGATTTCAGGTCGATGCCCTCCTGGGCCATCTCCCAGAGCGGGCTCATCTCCCTGAGCTTGCCGACCCGCTCCGCCACCGTCTGTATGGCGAAATCGATCTCCGCCTCGGTGGTGAACCGGCCGAAACCGAAGCGGATGGAGGTATGCGCCATCTCCTCGTCGACCCCTATGGCGCGCAGGACGTAGGAGGGCTCCAGCGAGGCGGAGGTGCAGGCCGACCCGGACGAGACCGCCAGTTCCTTGATCCCCATCAGCATGCTCTCGCCCTCGACATAGGCAAAGCTCAGGTTGAGATTACCGGGATAGCGACGCTCCGCGTGGCCGTTGAGATAGACCTCCGGAACCTTCTCCCGCACGCCCTTCAGGAAGCGTTCCGAGAGGGCGCGGACGCGTTCGTTGTCCTGCCCCATCTCCCTTTCGGCAATGGCGCAGGCGGTGCCGAGACCGACGCAGAGTGCCGGCGCGAGCGTGCCCGAGCGGAAGCCGCGTTCCTGCCCGCCGCCGGAAAAGAGAGGCTCCAGCCGGACGCGGGGCTTGCGGCGGATGAAAAGTGCGCCGACACCCTTGGGACCATAAATCTTGTGACCGGAGATGCTCATCAGGTCGATGTTCATCCGGTTCACGTCGAGCGGAATCTTGCCCACCGCCTGTGCCGCGTCGGTATGGAAGAAGGCGCCCTTTTCGCGGCAGATGCGGCCGATCTCCTCGAGCGGCTGGATGACGCCGATCTCGTTGTTCACCGCCATCACCGAAACGACGACGGTCCGCTCCGTCACCGCCGCGCGCAGTTCGTCGAGATCGATCAGTCCGTGGTTGTCGACCTTCAGATAGGTGACGTCGAAGCCTTCCTGCTGGAGATGGCGGCAGGTATCGAGCACGCATTTGTGTTCCGTCACCACCGTCACGATGTGGTTGCGCCGATCCTTGTAGAAGCGTGCCACGCCTTTCAGGGCAAGGTTGTTCGACTCTGTCGCGCCGGAGGTGAAGATGATCTCCTTCTCGTCGGCGCCGATCAGATGCGCGACCTGGCCACGTGCCTGTTCGACGGCTTCCTCGGCCTCCCAGCCGAAGGAATGGCTGCGCGAATGCGGATTGCCGAACTTCGTCGTGAAGAAAGGCATCATCGCATCCAGCACGCGTGGGTCCATCGGCGTCGTCGCCTGATAGTCCAGATAGATCGGCGTCTTTATGTTGGCTCGTCCACTCATCTCGTTCATCCGCACCACCCTGAAATTTCCGCCGGCCGTCTCAGGCCGCGGCGACGCGCGCCGCCTGCCCGCCGGTCCGCATGTAGAGCGCGGCCCACGCCGCGACAAACCGTTCCACGTCATCCTCCGCGCTGGCCCAGCCCAGGCTCACGCGGATCGCCTCGCGCGCCTCGCGCTCGCCTGCCCCCATGGCCCGCAGCACATGGGAGGGGCGGACCTTGCCCGAGGAGCAGGCGGCGCCGGCGCTGACCTCGATGCCGGCCAGATCGAGCGCCATGACCTGCGTCTCGGCGAGGGTGCCGGGCATGGCAAGGCAACTCGTATTGGCAAGTCTCGGTGCGCCCCTTCCCCAGACCCGCAACTCCGGGCATAGCGCGGCAAGCCGCGCCTCCATGCCATCGCGCAGCCGCGCCAGCGTGTCCATGGCGGCGAGATCGCGAAGGGCGGCGGCGAGGGCGGCGGCCATGCCGGCGATGCCGGGCAGGTTCTCGGTTCCCGCGCGGCGGCCGAATTCCTGGCCGCCACCGCGCAACAGCGGCTCGAGCATGCGGCCGTCCCGCACCAGCAACGCGCCGACCCCCTGCGGCCCGCCAAGCTTGTGGCCGCTCAGGCTCAGGAAGTCGACATCCAGGGCCCGCAGATCGACGGCGATCTTGCCGATCGCCTGAACCGCGTCGCAATGCACCAGCGCGCCATGCCGCCGCGCGACCCGCGCCACCTCGGCGACGGGCTGGATCACGCCGGTCTCGTTGTTGGCCAGCATCACCGAAACCAGCGCCCGGCCCGCACTCTCCGTCAGCGCCGCGTCGAGTTTCTCCAGCGCGATCTGGCCCGAACCATCGACCGGCAGCGCTTGCGCATCCGCGCGGGCGAGGCGGACCGAATCATGCTCCGTCGCGCCGACCAGCACCCGGTCCGCCCCGGCGCCGAGCAGCGCCAGATGGTTCGCCTCGGTGCCGCCCGAGGTGAACACCACCTCGTCAGGTCTCGCGCCGAGCAGCATCGCGACCCTCTCGCGCGCCTCCTCGATCATGCGCCGCGCGCGCCGCCCGCCGGCATGCACCGAGGATGCATTGCCGCCGGCCTCGGCCGCCTCCAGCATGGCGCGACGCGCTTCGGGGCGAAGCGGTGCGGTCGCGTTATAATCGAGATAGGCCATGTTCATCGTTCCGTGCGCGCATCCGCCTGGCTGCCGGCTCTCACTGCGCCGCGATCGAGACGGGCGCGCCGTCCTGACCGTCCTCAGCCCCCGCGAGCGGTTCGCCGCGATGCAATTCACCGCTGGCGCCGAGCACCCGCCGCCCGACCACGTCGGCCAGCGAGACAGAGTTGAGGAAGAGATGGATGTGATTGCCCAGCTCCTCCCACAGGTCATGGGTGAGGCAACGCCCGGAATTGCCGTGGCAGCCCTTCGGACTGCCGCTCTTGCACCGCGTCGCCCGGATCGGTTCGTCCACCGCCAGCACGATGTCGGCGATGCGTGTTTCCTGCGAGGAACGTCCGAGCAGATAGCCGCCGCCCGGCCCGCGCACGCTGCGCACCAGCCCGCCCTTTCGCAGTCGGCCGAAGAGCTGTTCCAGGTAGGACAGTGAAATCTCCTGCCGTCCGGCGATATCGGCGAGCGAGATCGGCCGGCCGTTGCTGTGCGCCGCGAGATCCGCCATCGCCATGACGGCGTAGCGTCCCCTGGTACTGAGTTTCACCTTGCCACTCCTTCCATCATGACCGACTGCCCGGCGCCTGCTCGAGTTCGCTCAGGGCCGCGTCGCGATGCTGCTGTGCCGCTCCATTGCCGTTCAGTGCATCGACCGCCTCGCCGCCGTGCCCCGCCGTCGCACCGCCACGCGCGGCCAGCAACTGCTCGAGTTGTCCGACCCGCGCGTTCAACGCATGCAGACGCTCGGTCAGGCTCTCGATCAGGCGCGCCTGCGGATCGACCACCTCGCCGGTGACGCCATAGGGGCAGAATTCCTCGCTCGGGGGCGCTTTCGGCTTGCCCACGGCGCGCGCCGGAATGCCGACGACGCGCGCCTGATCGGGCACGTCCTTCAGCACCACCGCGTTGGCTCCGACGATCGCGCCCTCGCCGACCGTGATCGGTCCCAGCACCTGCGCCCCGGAACTCACGATGGCATTGTCCCGGACCGTCGGATGCCGCTTCAGATTGACCTGGGCACGGGCATTCACCGAAGGCGAGGTGCCGCCCAGCGTCACGTCCTGATACATGGTGACGCCATCGCCGATCTCGGCGGTTTCGCCGATCACGGTGCCCACGCCATGATCGATAAAGAGCCGCCGGCCGATGGTGGCGCCGGGGTGAATGTCGATACCGGTCAGGATGCGGCTGACATTGGCGATGAAACGCGCCGGGGTCCGGAAGCCGTTCTCCCACAGCCAGTGAGCGGGACGATGAAACATCACCGCATGCAGCCCGGGGAAGCACAGCAACACCTCCAGCCGGGAACGGGCCGAGGGATCGCGGGCCATTATCGAGTCGATATCATCTCGAAGACGCTTGAACATAGCTGCCGCCGTCATGTTATGCTCCGCCGCCATTCGCGCGCGCTGGCCGGGCCACGCCATGGCGGTCCGCCTGCGCCGTCCGAAACCGGCCTGATCACTGCTAAACATAGATTGTTGACCAGTTTAGTCAAGTTTAACCCCCGGAAGATCTTTGCGTTCCTGCGCGTTGGTCCCGACATATCCGACTTGCTCAGTTGGATTTGCGATAGGAAAAAGGTCTCCCGGATTCAAGAGTTGCGCGAGAAAACATGCCCGACGTGATCTTCAACGGACCGGACGGACGACTGGAAGGCCGCTACCACCCCTCAGCCGACAGCTCCGCGCCGCTCGCGCTGGTCCTGCACCCGCATCCCCAGTATGGCGGGACCATGAACAACAAGGTGGTGTTCACAATCTTTCACGCCTTCGCCCGCCGCGGCTTCTCGGTGCTGCGCTTCAATTTCCGCGGCGTCGGCCGCAGCCAGGGGGTCTATGACGGCGGTCCGGGCGAACTCGCCGACGCCGCTGCCGCGCTCGACTGGATGCAGGCGATGAACACCAACGCCTCGGCCTGCTGGATATCGGGCTTCTCGTTCGGCGCCTGGATCGGCATGCAGCTTCTCATGCGCCGCCCGGAACTGGCGGGCTTCATATCGGTGGCGCCGCCGGCCAGCCTGTTCGATTTCACGTTTCTCGCCCCCTGCCCGTCCTCCGGCCTGATCATTCATGGGACCGCCGACCAGCTCGTCGCGGAGGCCGACGTGCAGAAGCTCGCCAACCGGCTGGCGAACCAGCGGGATATCACGGTCGAGTATCGGCCGATCAAGGGTGCCAGCCACTTCTTCGAGAAGGAGCAGGAGGTTCTTGGCGCAACCATCGAAGATTATCTGAAGCGTGCCCTGCTGACCGCAAAGGCGTCCTAGGCCGAGGCGATGCCGGCCGGCGCGTGGCGCCTGCCGCCCGTCATCGGCTGCGGTGCACCGGTCGTCCCAGGGAAGCTGATCGGCAGCCCGAGCAGATGGCGAATGGCCATGAACGCGAAGGCTTCCGCTTCAAGCGCGTCGCCGCGCCATCCGACCGCCTCCACCGGTTCGACCGGCACGCCCAGCTCCCGGGCGAGCGCCGCCATCAGGGCCGGGTTGTGCCGGCCGCCGCCGCAGACCAGCCATCGGCCGGGAGGTTCCGCGACATGGACCAGGGCGCGTTGCACCGCGGCGGCAGTGAAGGCGACCAGCGTGGCCGCCCCGTCGGCGAGCGAAAGCCCCGCCAGCGGCTGGGCCGAGAAATCGTCCCGGTCGAGGGATTTGGGCGGCACGCGGTCGAAATAGGGGTGGTCCAGGAGCCTCGCGAGGCGGGCAGTATCCACCCGTCCGGCGGCCGCGACCGCGCCGCCCTCGTCCATCGCCCGACCGGTATGGCGCAACAGCCAGTCGTCGATCAGTGCATTGCCCGGACCGGTATCGAAAGCGAGCATTCCGTTGCTGCGGTCGATCACGGTCACATTGGCGACGCCCCCGATATTGAGCACGGCGAGCGGGCGGGGAAGATCGTGCGCCAGCGCGCGGTGATAGACCGGTGCCAGCGGCGCGCCCTGCCCGCCCGCCGCCACGTCCGCCTGGCGCAGGTCGTTGACCACATCGATGCCGAGCGCCGCGGCAAGGCGCGGCCCGTCGCCGATCTGCCATGTCCGCCCCGCCTCCGGCCGATGCAGGATCGTATGGCCATGAAAGCCGACGACGCCGACCTGGCCCGGTGGCCGACCCCAGGCCGCCAGGAGTTCGCGGGCGGTCAGCGCATGAAACTCGGTCAGCTCGCGCTCGACGCCGGCCACGTCGCCCTGGCCCCCGAGGATGGCGCGCAACCGGCGCCGAAACCCGTCCGGATAGGGGCGGCTGATCCACGGCCCCAGTTCGCGGACGCGCTCGCCATCGCTCTCGATCAGAGCCGCGTCCACGCCGTCCATGGACGTGCCGCTCATCAGGCCCAGCGCCCACATGGCAGGGTCCGCCTCCTCTTTCGGTATCCGGACCTTTGTGCTACACCACCGGCCTTCCGAAAACCAGCAGGCCGGCGATGACGATGCCCAGTTCCGATTTTCTGCAACGGCTGCAAGAACGCGGTTTCGTGCACCAGTGCACCGACCTTGCGGCGCTGGACGAGCGCGCCAGGGCCGGCCGCATCGTCGCCTATATCGGCTTCGACTGCACGGCGCCGAGCCTGCATGTGGGCAGCCTGGTGCAGATCATGCTTCTCCGCCACCTGCAGCAGAGCGGCCACAAGCCGATCGTGCTGATGGGCGGCGGTACGACCAAGGTCGGCGACCCGACCGGTCGCGACGAAAGCCGGAAACTGCTGAGCGAGGCGGAAATCGCCGCCAACATGGCAGGCATCCAGCGCATCTTCGCCAAGTATCTGACCTTTGGCGAGGGCCCGGCCGATGCGGTCATGGTGAACAATGCCGACTGGCTCGACCGGCTGGAATATATCGGCTTCCTGCGCGAGTACGGCCGGCATTTCTCGGTCAACCGCATGCTGAGCTTCGACAGTGTCAAGCTGCGCCTCGAGCGCGAGCAGCCGATGACCTTCCTCGAATTCAACTACATGATCCTGCAGGCCTACGATTTCGTCGAACTCCACCGGCGGCATGGCTGCGTGCTGCAGATGGGCGGCTCGGACCAGTGGGGCAACATCGTCAACGGCGTCGAACTGGGCCGTCGGGTGGCGGATGCTTCGCTGTTCGGCCTGACCTCGCATCTGATCACCACGGCAAGCGGCGCCAAGATGGGCAAGACGGCACAGGGCGCGGTCTGGCTCAATGCCGAGCAGCTGGCACCCTTCGATTACTGGCAGTTCTGGCGCAACACCGAAGACCGCGATGTCGGTCGCTTCCTGCGGCTCTTCACCGAGCTGCCACTCGACGAGATCGCCAGACTTGAACGCCTGGAAGGGCAGGAACTGAACGAGGCCAAGAAGCTGCTGGCGACCGAAGCGACGGCCCTCTGTCACGGCCGCGCCGCGGCGGAAGATGCCGCGGCCCTGGCGCGCCGCACCTTCGAAGCGCCGGCCGGGCGCGAGGATCTCGGCGCCGTGGCCGGTGGCTGGAAGCGGGTGGAGATCGAGACAGCGGCCTTTCCGCTGGCCCGCGCCATGGTGGAGGCGCAGGTCTCGGCCAACAATTCGATCGCCAAGAACCTGATCCGCGACGGCCAGGTGCGGGTCCATGGCGAGGTCGTGACCGACCCGTCCTACCGCTTCGACGAACAGGGCTTCACGCGCTTCGGCTTCATCCCGGTCGAAGTTGGCAAAAAAGCCAAGTTCTCGGTCTATCTGGCGGCCCGCCAGGGCGGCTGAGAACGCGCCCGCGCGTCAGTTGCCGCCGACCTGCGGGCTCGGCTCGAAATCGGGGCGCGGGCCGTTCGGCTGCTTCGAGCCGTCGGTCTCCCAGGGTTCGAACATTCGCCGCAGGATGCCGGGCGCGAGCGCCGAAAGCGGATTGACCGACACTTTGGGTTCGCTGATCGGTCCCTGCACCTGGTAGACGGCACCGAACAGCCCCTCGCCCTCGCGGCTGGTGAAGACCCGGCCCAGAAGCGGGATATAACCGAGCAGGCTGTTGATCGTATAGGAGGGGACGATGGTGCCGCTGAGCGCCATCTCGCCCTGCCGGAAATTGACGTTGCCGGTGCCGGTGAAGCCCATGGCCGAACCCCAGGCGCGGCCATCCTGCAGCCGCAGGACGTTGTCCTCGAGCGTGAACGGCACTTCCGCCCGGACGAACGCGATGCCCTCGCCGGTGAGGAGCTGGCCGATGCCGGCGAAGGACGCGATGTTCAGGATCTTGGCCAGCAGCGGCGCGTTGACCAGCTTGAAATCCTGAAGCCGCAGGCGCCCTTCCACCGGCGCATTGGGCTTGTCGTCGCGGATCTCCGCTTTCAGTTCGAGCGTGCCGCCGCTGACGCTGTCGGAGATGCCGAGCGCCCGCACGACGCGGCCGGCATCGCCCGCATCCAGCCGTACATGCCGCCGCCCCTCGGCCGGCGCCAGGCGCAGGGTCACCGCCTGCCGGTCACCAAGCGCGCCACCGGCCTCGATCCGGTTCCACACGCCGTCGCGCCGTGCCGCCAGAATCTCGACACCATCCAGCACCATGTCGTCTGTGAACAGCACGCGCTCCAGACGCGCTTCCACATCCAGCGACTGGCCGTTTCCGGCAGAGCCTCCGGGGTCCGGCTCCTCCATGACATGGTAATCCTCAAAATAGGGCCTGAGATCCAGGCTCCGCCCCGTGATCTTCACCTGGATCAAGTCCGGTGCGGGGCGGCCAAGGGAAAGTGCGACCTCGCTCTTGCCGAAACGCAGCTCGGGGAACTCCGCCTCCATCAGGCTGCCGTCCCGCAGGCCGATCCGGCCGGCGACGGCAAAGCCCTCGCCCTCGAGCCGGACGCTCTGCAACTCCACGCGCTCGCCGGACGCGGCCATGCGGAACTCCCCGCGCCCCGCCACGCCGGCCGGCTTGCGCCAGCGCGCCTGATCGATGCGGATCTCGGCCTCGGTCAGGTTGGCCCGCCCGCGAACCTGCAGGCCGCCGCCGCGCATCATCTCCACGTCCGTCTCGATCGGCACCGGGCCGGACAGGTAGCCGCCGGCCTGCAGGCCGAGTGCCGCCCGGCCGGCATCGTCCAGCCGGCCGGCCAGGCTGTAGCGGCTGGAAAAGGCCGCCTTGCCATCGAAGTTCTCCAGCCAGCGGATCTTGACCGGGACCTGATTGAGGTGGATGTCGCCGGCCACCTCCAGCATCGACTTGTCGACTTTCAGCGCCAGGGTGCCCTCGCTCACGCGGAAGCGGTCGAAAATCTTCTCGATCGACACGCTACGCAGTTCGGCACTGGCGCGCACATCGACCTCGTCGAGTTCCAGGTCCTTCTCCAGCGGGAAGCGGAAGCGGGCAGTGACCACCGCCTCGCCACCCACTTCGGCCGGCGAAATGCCGAGGCCGGTCGCCAGGCGCAGCGGCTCGCGGTCGATCAGGGCCAGCGCCTCGGGCGCGCTGCCGCGCACCACGATGTCGATTTCGGCGTCCTGGTCCTTGACGTCGAGGCCGGTGATAAGCAGCCGGCTTCTTTCCACGGCGAGCCGCTCGACCACGCCCTTTTCCATGGTGAGATCGAGGCTCTTGACGTTGAGCCTGGCTTGCCCGCGCGTGTCGGTCAGCCTGGGAAAGCCGCGAAAATACTGGACCTGCAACCCCTCGAAGGCGAAATCGAGGGTGATCGCTTCCGCCGGCAGCCTGCCACTGCGCACCATTTCCGGCGTGACCCGGGCGCGCAGCACGGCATCGTGCACCTTGCCTCCCGCGATGTTTTGCGCGATCCAGGCGCGCGCATCGCGCGCCAACGTCGGCGGCCAGTGCGCGATCAAACCGTCCGTCGGCAGCGTCGGGAAACTGCCCTTGACGTCGAAACCGAAGCCGCGCTCCGCCGTATACTGCATGATGCCGGCCAGGCTCAGCACGACATCGCCGAGTTCGACCCGCGCTTCCTCGATCAGGGCGCGGTCGAGCGCATCGGATAGCTTGCCACGCAGGCGCAGGCTTCGCACCTCGTAGGGCTCGGGGCGAAGCTGCGCCAGCGACAGCCGGCCGGCGCCGCCCGAGATGTCGAAATCGACCGCCGAAAAATTGCCGGCCGCATCGAGGCTGAAACCGATCGAACCGGAGACCGGCAGGTCGAGCGCCGAAACCTCGTCGGGCAGCGCCAGCCGCTCGGCAATGTGCCTCGGCGGCAGGTCGCGGAAAGCGATCCGGAGACCGAGCCCGCCGCTCGCCGGATCGAAAGTGCCAAGCGCCACCAGCTTCGCCGGCTGTCCGTCGAGATCGAGATCGGCATCCAGGTCGACCTGGACCCGGTCCGCCGCCCGCCAGAGGATCAGCCGGGCCTGCGGCGCCCGCCAGAGCGAATCAGCCCGTTCGTCGACCAGGGTGAGGTCTGCATCGAGAATGCTTGCCCGCTCGAGCCGGCCGGCGAGCCCCTCGCCGCGCGGCCGGCTCAACTGGTCCACCAGAAGCGCCAGCACGTTGCCCGAGGACGACGCGCCCTCGCTCGACACCAGGCCGAAATCGAATCGCCCGTCGGCGTGCCGCGTCAGGATCGCGGTCACGCCGATAATGGCGATTTCCGTGGGCGCGAGCTGCCCCTCCAGGAGCGCGCGCGCGCTGAGATCGAGATTGAGGCGGGGCACTGCCGCAATCAGGGAGCCGTCCCCGCGCAGCAGCCGCACGTTGACCGCCTGGATGCCGAGGGTGCGCGCCCATCCCTCCCAGCGCAGAACGGTATCCTCGACCTCGGCGCGAAATCCGGCATTGCCGATGGAGAGGGCTTCGTTCAAATAGGGGGTGAGAAAGGCGAGCGAGATCGGTCCCGCCTGCAGCCGCCAGGCCAGGGCGGCGAACAGGATGGCCGTCGCGGCGAACAACGCCGCGATCAGCTTGAAGATCATCCGGCTCGCCTTGAAAATCACCCGGGTCCGCCCCGCCATCGTGTCGATATAGTGGATTCTACCGCAAGAGCGCCCCTCCGCCTTGTTCAAATATCGGTAATGGCCGGAAATGCCAGTTCTTCTGCTCGACCGCCTTGGCGACCTCCCGCAAGCGCACGATCCCGACCAGGCGGCGCGCGGCATAGAGCGATTCGGCGAGGCCGTGGCAGAGGCCGAGGATGCGGGGCTCTCCGCGCTTGCCGGGGAATTGTTGGCGGACCGGCGGGGAAGGCGGCTGCTCGAGGCACTTTTCGGCAACAGCCCCTACCTCACCGCCTGTCTGGTGCGCGATGTCCGCTTCTTCGGCCGCATCCTGGGGGAAGATCCGGATGCGTTGCTCGTCGAGCAGCTCCAGCGCCTGCCCGGCCCGGCCACTCCGCTGTCGGATCTGATGGCCGGGCTGCGCGCCGCCAAGCGGCGGGTCGCCCTGCTCACGGCAATCGCCGATATCGGCGGCTTCTGGCCGCTGGAACAGGTGACCGCGGCACTCTCGGACCTGGCCGCCGGCGCGCTCCATGCCGCCGCCGGGCACCTGCTGCTCGCCGCCGCCAACGAGGGCGACATGGCGCTGCCCGATCCGGCAAACCCCTGCCATGGTAGCGGACTGGCGCTGATCGCCATGGGCAAGCTTGGCGCGCGCGAACTGAACTATTCGAGCGACATCGACATCATCGTCCTCTACGACCAGGAGACGGTCCCGTATCGCGGCAAGCGGGAGATCCGGGATTTCTTCGTTCGCATGACTCAGGGGCTGGTCCGGCTGATGCAGGAACGCACCTCCGACGGTTACGTCTTCCGCACCGATCTGCGCTTGCGCCCCGATCCGGCCGCGACCCCGGTCGCCATCTCGATGGAAGCAGCGGAGACCTATTACGAGAGCCTCGGCCAGAACTGGGAACGCGCCGCCATGATCAAGGCGCGCGCCATCGCCGGCGACATCGAGGCCGGACGCGGCTTCCTCGAGCGCATCGCGCCCTTCGTCTGGCGCAAGAACCTGGATTTCGCGGCAATCGAGGACATCCATTCCATCAAGCGCCAGATCCATGCGCACAAGGGACACTCGGAGATCGCCGTTCCCGGCCACAACATCAAGGTCGGTCGGGGCGGCATCCGCGAGATCGAGTTCTTCGCCCAGACCCAGCAGCTCATCCTTGGCGGGCGCGTGCGCCAGCTTCGCATCTCCACCACGTGCGGTGCGCTGCGAGCGCTGGTGCAGACCGGCCGGCTCGAGCAGACCGTCGCGACCGAGCTGATCGCGGCCTATGAGTTCCTGCGAAGGGTCGAGCATCGCCTGCAGATGATCGACGACGAGCAGACGCAGACCTTGCCCGAAACGAGCGCCGGCCTGGCGCGGCTTGCCACCTTCCTTGGCTTCGCCGACGCGGCGGCATTCTCGGCGGCGCTCACCGAAGTGCTGCGGCGGGTGCAGGCGCATTATGCCGCGCTGTTCGAGGCCTCGCCCGATCTCGGCGCCGAGGAAGGCAGCCTCGTCTTCACCGGAACCGAGGACGACCCCGATACGATCCGCACGCTGGCCCGCATGGGCTATGGCGAGGTCTCCATGGTCGCCGCCACGATCCGCGGCTGGCATCATGGCCGCTACCGGGCGATGCGCTCGGTGCGGGCGCGCGAACTCCTGACGGCGCTCATGCCCCGTCTGTTGCAGGCGCTCGCCCGGACCGCGAGCCCGGACGATGCCTTCCGCCGCTTCGACGACTTCCTGTCCAAGCTGCCGGCCGGCGTCCAGCTCTTCTCCCTTTTCTACAACAATCCCGAGCTGCTCGATCTGGTCGCCCTGGTCATGGGCAGCGCCCCCCGCCTGTCGGAACGGCTCAGCCGCCAGCCCGGCCTGTTCGACAACGTGCTGGCGGCCGACTTCGCCGATCCGCTGCCCGATGCCGACCGCTTGACGGAAGACCTGCGGGCATTCCTCGAAACGGCGCGGGATTTCCAGGACATTTTGGACTTCACCCGCCGCTTCGCCAACGACCGCCGCTTCCAGGTGGGCGTGCAGGCGCTCAGGCGACGGATCGATATCGAGGAGGAAGGGCGCGCGCTCACCGCGATCGCCGAATCGGTGCTGCGCAACCTGCTCGATTTTGTCGGCCGCGAATTCGCCCGCCAGCACGGCCGCCTGAAAGGTGCCGGCATGACCATTATCGGCCTAGGCAAGTTCGGTGCCGGTGAAATGACATTCGGCTCCGACCTCGACCTGATCTTCGTCTACGACCACGATCCGGAAGCCGAACTGTCGGACGGCAGGACACAGCTCGCGCCATCCCAGTATTTCACCCGGCTGAGCCAGCGCATCATCAATGCGCTGACCGCGCTGACCGGCGAGGGCGTGCTTTACGAGGTGGACATGCGGCTGCGCCCGTCCGGCAACAAGGGGCCGATCGCGGTGCATTTCGACGGGCTCGCCCGCTACCAGCGCGAGGAAGCCTGGACCTGGGAACACATGGCACTGACGCGCGGGCGCGTCGTCGGCGGGCCTGGCGAGTTGCGGGCGCGCTGCCAGTCGCTGCTCGCGGAAATCCTGGCGCGCCCGCGCGATCCGGACAAACTGCGCGCCGAAGTGCTCGACATGCACGCGAAACTCATGGCCCAGCACGGCACCGACGATCCCTGGAACATCAAGCACGCAAACGGCGGGCTGGTCGATGCGGAGTTCCTCGCGCAGTATCTCGTGCTTCGGCACGGCGCCGACGACCCGGCGCTGGTGACCGGGAACACCGCGCTGGCCTTCCGGCGGCTCGGCACGGCAGGGAAGATCGACCCGAAGGTTGCCGAAGCGCTCGCGCGCGATACCCTCCTGCTCCGCGCGCTGCAGGCGATGCTGCGCCTCTGCTTCGACAGCCGGGAGGACGGCGCGAGGATGCCCCCCGGTCTCGAACGGCTGCTGGCCAGCGTCGGCGGAACATCCGACTTCGCCGGGCTCGAGAAGGCCCTGGTGGAAGCGCAAGCGCGCATCCGCGCCAGCTTCGATGCCTGGCTCAGGCATCTGGAAGCCGGCGCGCCGTTCGGTCAACAGCATGGAGAATAGGCAAAAAATGTCGAAGGAACTGAAGGTCGGAGACAAGGCGCCAGATTTCACCCTGCCGGGCGACGGCGGCCGCAAAATCTCCCTCAAGACGCTGAAGGGCAAGCCGGTCGTGCTCTACTTCTATCCGAAGGACGACACCTCCGGCTGCACGAAGGAAGCCATCGCGTTCACCGACAAACTGAACGAGTTTGCGAAACTGGGCTGCAGCGTCATCGGCTGCTCGAAGGACAGCGTGGCCGCCCACGACCGTTTCAAGGCCAAGCACAGCCTCCGCGTCGATCTGGCCTCGGACGAGGACGGCAAGGTCTGCGCAGCCTATGGCGTGTGGATCGAGAAAAGCATGTACGGGCGCAAGTACATGGGCATCGACCGCTCCACCTTCCTGATCGACGGACAGGGCAAGCTCCGGCAGATCTGGCGCAAGGTCAAGGTGCCGGGACACGTCGAGGAAGTGCTGGCGGCGCTCAGGTCGCTTTAGCGACGGCCGGGCGCGGGAATGTGCCGCGGCGGAGGAAGGCGATCGCGGCTTCGATCGCCTCGTCATCGGCGATGATGAAACTGTGATTGGCATCGACGACGAGGAAATCGCGCATGCCTGGCAGTTTCGTGCTGGCCAGTTCCACGGTCCCGTCGGTCTCCGCCGCCGGGTTGAGCGCGAGATTGAGCCAGGATGTCGGATTGCAGGGATGGAAACGGCGACTTCCGGCGATGATCCCGATCTCGGCGGCCGGCGTGCCGAGCCGCCTCAGGAATCGCGAGCCGGGACCGAGTTCGGCACTCGGCCGCCCGAAGATGCGCTGCAGGAAGGTCAGATGCGAAAGCCGCTCGACCAGGCCGACACCGCAGTTGGGCGGGGCCAGCATGACGATGCGCCCGATGCGGAATGGCACCGGTTCGAGCAGCGCCGCCCGGATCAGGATCGCGCCGAGCGAATGGCCGATGAAATGCACGCGGCCGCCGCGCGGGCCAAGCCGCAGCAAGTGCCGCCGGAAGGACTGGACCAGTTCGCGCACGCCATGGCGCCGGCTCGGATAGGCCCAACACTGCGCCTCGAAGCCGGCGGCCTCCGCCGCGCGGCGCAGATGGCGCATGGAATGCCGGGTGCGCGAAAGCCCATGCACCAGGATCACGAGGTCGCGCTCTGGTCGCGCGCCGCGCGCCGGGCCGCTCATGCCGGCACGGATTGTGGCAACAGGTGCGCGATGGAGTTGGCGTAGTAGCGCACGGCCGCTTCTTCGCCTGGCACCACCCGCAGCCGTCCGTCGCCGGTGCGGACCAGCCGCCGCTCCACCAGCATCCGCAATCCGGCAGTGACCGCATAATCCTCGTCCTGGCGCGGCAGGTAGACCTTGGCGCCCGTGCGCTCAAGCGCCCGCATCAGGCGCAGCACGGCAGCCTTGAGTTCCAGCTCGCTCAAGCCCTTCTCCCCTGCCTCCAGCAGCACGCTTGCCACGAGCGGCACGGGCAGGACCGGGACGACCGCGCCGACCGCGCCCATCAGATGCGTGGCCAGCGCCTCGACCCGCGCAAAACGCGCCTCGCGCGGCAGGCCGCGCAGGTCCTCCCCATTGCCGGCCAGCCAGCCCCTGAGCGAGATCGGCGAGCCGAAATTGACGCAGGCATAGCCGAAGCGATGCCAGCGGCCGATGACCATGAGCCAGAGATGCCGCGCCACGAAGCCAAGCGTGACCCGGAGCGCATGCCACACCCCGCGCCGCGTTGCCGCCGGGTCGAGGCGGAGAAGCAGGCTGCGATCCTCCAGCACGCGGTCGTAATTGATGCCGACCGGAACAAAAACGATGTCGTGCTCGCCGCGCGGATCGAAACGCTTCACCATATAGTCGAAAAGCCCGAGTTTGGGCGCGCCCAGCCGTCCGTCGCGGCTCAGGCCGCCCTCGGGATAGATCGCCTGGGTAACGCCGTTCTTGGTCGCCATGAACACATAGCGCTCGAGCACGCGGCGATAGAGCGGATTGCGCGAATTGCGGCGCACGAAGTATGCACCCATGGCACGGATCAGGGTCTGCAGCGGCCAGATGCGCGCCCATTCGCCGACCGCATAGGACAGCGTCGAGCGATCCGCCGCCAGATAGCCGACCAGCACGTAGTCCATGTTCGAGCGATGGTTCATCACGAAAACCACGGTGGATTCCGGCGCCACCGCCGCAAGGCCCTCGTCGTCGGCGAAGCCGAGCCGCACGCGATAGAGCAGTCGCGCCACCCCCCGCGCCAGCCAATAGCCGATCCGATAGTAGAAATATGCGTTGAAGGCGGGAACGATCTCGCGCGCGTAGGCTTCCGCCTCCGCCAACACCACATCGCGCGGCACCTCGCGCTCCTGCGCCAGCGCATCGACTGCCGCGAGAACCTTGCGGTCGAAGGTCAGACGCTCGATCAGCACCTGGCGCTTGGTCAGCTTGAAGGGCGAAATTCGCAGCTTGAGTCGGGTATTCAGCTCTTCGATCGCCTCGTTGACGCGCCGGCGCAGCATCCAGCGCACCGAAGGAACGAACAGGCGGTCGATGAAGGCAAGCAGCGCCAGTATGCCGGTCAACAGCACGAGCCAAAGCGGCAGTTCCACCGTTTCGCTGAACAGGGTCATCGCGCCTCCCGTCCGCATGATATCAAGGAGGGCCCTTCGGCGCATCTCTGCCTCGCGGCGCACCTCACCATCGGTTGAAGATTCGAGGCTTGAAATCGCTATCCGTTTCGGCTGCAATGCGCCCCGGGGAGGCGGGAGCCGGAATGCCCGGCGCCGACGGGGCCGCGGCGCGGCACCAGGCAGGCCATGGGTAACCGGCGATTCGCCGACGGACATATGATCGGCACGCAACCGGGTGCGTGACCGAAGCAACGAGAACAATGGTGCGACAATGAACCGGTCCTTCGAGCTGCGTCAGCGCAGCCTTCTGCGGCGCATTTTTCCCGACAGGCAGATTCTGATTCGCACCGGCGAACAGATCAGCACGATCCGGTTGCGGCCCGGCCTGCAAATGGCGGGACTTGCCGCATTTCTTATGTTCGGCGGCGCCCTGGCTGCGTCGTCGGTGGGTCTCTGGCAGAGCGAAAAGATCCGCGTCAGCGAACAGCAGCGCGTGCTCGAACTTTCGGTGGCCGTCGATGCGCTCATGCGCGAACTGGGGCGGACCGTGGGTCAGGTTCAGGGACTGCGGGACGAGGTGAGTGCGCGCGACGAGAAAATCCAGCAACTCGCGCTGCATAATCACGAGCTTTCCGAAAAGCTGACCATCGCCGATCGGCGTACGCAGATTCTCAGGAAAAATCTGGCGAGCGTCGAGCGCAGCCGGCGCATCGGGCTCGAGATGGGCCAGGGATTCGTCGCGTCGACGGACAGCATCTTCGATCAGCTCAACACGCGCACGACGGTGGCGCTGAACGAGCTGGAGCGGGCCATCGGTTTCATCGGCATCGACGTGGACCGGCTGCTCGCCGCCGACGAGGTGCGCGCCAACGTGGGCGGCCCCTACGTGCCCTCCCTCACCGCCAACGGCCTGCAGGATGCCGCGGCGGTACGCCTCAACCAGTCGCTGATGCGCATCGCCGGGTTGCAGGCGGTGCTCCAGCGCCTGCCGCTGTCCGAGCCGACCCGCGTCGGGCAGGTGAGCAGCGGTTTTGGTCAGCGCACCGATCCTTTCACCCGCAAGCCGGCGCTCCATACCGGCCTCGACGTCTCGGCGCCGCACGGCACGCCGGTCTATGCGACCGGGCCGGGCCGCGTCGCCTCGGCCGGCTTCGCCGGCCCCTACGGCCGGCTGGTGGAGATCAATCACGGCCTGGGATTGCGCACCCGCTATGCTCATCTGCATCGCCTGCATGTGAAACCCGGCGACCGGGTGACGGCCGGAACCCTGATCGGCACGGTCGGCTCCTCGGGCCGCAGCACGGGGCCGCACCTGCATTACGAGGTGATCTACCGCGAATCACCTTTGGATCCGCTCAACTTCATCGAAGCGGGCAAGAGCATCGCGCTTACTCTGTCGAACGACGATGCGGCCCTGGAAAAAGCCTCGTTGGGCACCACCCTGCCCGGCGGCCGCGAACTCTCCGAGGCACGGCGGAACTGAACGGCCCGCCGCACCAGCGCGGCAGGCCCCGTCCGTTCGCCGTCAGTTCGCCTTGTCGCGCTGGTGACCGACCCTCTGGGCCAGCGCGGCGGCCATGAACGCATCCAGATCCCCGTCCAGCACGCCCTGGGTGTCGGACGTCTCCACGTCCGTACGCAGGTCCTTCACCATCTGGTAGGGATGCAGGACGTAGGAGCGGATCTGGTGCCCCCAGCCGATATCCGTCTTCGAATCGTGCATGGCCTGCTTTTCGGCCTCGCGTTTCTGCAATTCCATCTCGTACAGGCGCGCCTTGAGCATGCTCATGGCCGAGGCGCGGTTCTTGTGCTGCGAGCGCTCCTGCTGGCACTGCACCACGATGCCGGTCGGCAGATGGGTTATGCGCACGGCGCTGTCGGTGCGATTGACGTGCTGGCCGCCGGCACCGGAGGCGCGATAGGTATCGACCCGCAGGTCCTTGTCGTTGATCTCGACGTTGATCGTCTCGTCCACGACGGGATAGGCGCCGGCCGAGGCGAAGGAGGTGTGCCGCCTTGCGTTCGAATCATAGGGCGAGATGCGGACGAGGCGGTGGACGCCGCTTTCGGTCTTGAGCCAGCCATAGGCATTCGGGCCCGAGACCTTGATGGTCGCCGACTTGATGCCCGCTTCCTCGCCTTCGCTTTCCTCCAGCCACTCGACCTTGTAGCCGCGCTTCTCTGCCCAGCGCACATACATGCGAAGCAGCATGCTTGCCCAGTCCTGGCTCTCGGTTCCGCCGGCGCCGGCGTGGATTTCCAGGAATGCATCGTTGCCGTCGGCCTCGCCGGACAGCAGCGTCTCCAGCTCGCGCTTGTCCACTTCCTGCTTGAGTTGCGCCAGCGCCTTTTCCGCTTCCTCGACAATAGATTGGTCGCCCTCTGCTTCGCCCATGGCGATGAGGTCGATATTGTCCTGAAGTTCCTGTTCGATCCGGCGCTGCGCCTGGATCGCCGTGTCGAGCCGCGTGCGCTCGCGCATCAGCTTCTGCGCTGCCTCGGCGTCGTCCCAAAGTTTGGGATCCTCGGCCCGGGCGTTCAGTTCGTCCAGTCGGACCAGGGCATGGTCCCAGTCAAAGATGCCTCCTCAGCAGTTCCAGCGACTGCTTGATGTCGGCGACCAGGGATTCGATTTCGGCACGCATCGGCAACTCCGGAAATGGAACCGGGAAAATAGTGATCGCGGGCGCGCTAGTAAAGCCCGCCGGTTCCGGTGGTGGGCGAGGACTGGCTGCCCGGAGGGCGCGGGCGCAGCGGCGCAAGGCCGATGCCTCCGGTGCCACTGCCTGCCGCGGGCGCATCGCCGTCATCGTCCGAACCATCGAGTACGTCGCCGCGGCCGCGCGGTTCGCTGCCCGGGCGGAACGCTTCGAGGATGGCACTGCGCTGCCCCGGCTCTGCCGGCAGGCCCGAGGCGGGATCGATCCGCACGAGGCGCACGCCGGGCGGCACGCGGAACGGGATCACCGGCTTCTCCGCCAGCGCCTCGGCCATGAAATCGCGGAAGATCGGCACGGCAACCGCCGAGCCCGATTCCTTGTCGCCCATCGTGCGCGGCGTGTCGAAGCCGACAAAGACGCCGACCACGAGATCGGGACTGAAACCGATGAACCAGGTATCGAAAAACTCATTCGAGGTTCCGGTCTTTCCCGCGAGCGGCCGCCGCAATTCGCGGATCCGCACACCGGTCCCGCGCTCGACGACGCCTTGCAGCATGGAGACCATCTGATACGCCGTCGCCGGATCGAGGACGGTCTCGCGCGTGTCAGGAACCTCCGGTTCACTGTCCGCGGCCGCGCCGTCGCGGGCCTGGCATTTCGGACAGGGCCGCTCATCGTGGCGGAAGATCGTGCGCCCCTTTCGATCCTGCACCCGGTCGATCAGGGTTGGCGATATTCGCTTGCCGCCATTGACCAGCTCCGCGTAGGCGGTGGTCAGGCGCAACAGCGTAGTCTCCCCTGCCCCAAGCGACATGGAAAGCTGCTCGGGCAGGGCGTCGTAAATTCCGAAGCGCCGCGCATAGTCGGCGACCTTGTCCATGCCGATCGACTGCGCCAGCCGGACGGTCATCAGGTTGCGCGATTTCTCGATGCCGAGACGCAGCGTCGACGGGCCGTAGAATTCGCCGGAGTAGTTGCCTGGCTTCCATTTCGGCTTGTCCGGGCCCTGGTCGAGCACGAAAGGAGCATCGAGCACCAGGCTGGACGGCGTGAAGCCGTTTTCAAGGGCCGCCAAGTAGACGAACGGCTTGAAGGCGGAACCGGGCTGGCGCTGCGCCTGCGTCGCGCGGTTGAACTGGCTCACCTGGAAGTCCCAGCCACCGACCAGGGCAAGGATCCGGCCCGTATGAGGGTCGAGGGCCACCAGAGCGCCGCCGATGTCCGGAATCTGACGAAGGGCGAACTGCCCCGGCCGGTCTGTCGCCTCCACCGCGACCACATCGCCCGGTGCCAGCGCCTCGCCCACCGACTTGAGCGGCGGGCCAAGTTCCTGATCGGGCTTCCAGGCGCGGGCCCATGCCATGTCGGCAAGCGGGATCCGGCCCTGAGCACCATCCGCGAAGCCGATGGTGGCGGCCGCGCCCTCCGCCGCCAGGACGAGCGCGATGCGCCAGCCAGGATCGAGGCCAGGCACGGGCGGAAATTTCTGCAGCCGCTCCGCCCATCCCGGCCCGGTCTCGACCTGCCCGACGGGCTTGCGCCAGCCATGACGCCTGTCATAGGCAAGCAGGCCCCTGCGCAGCGCGCGCTCCCCGATCTCCTGGAGCCTCGGATTCATGGTGGCGCGCACGCTGAGCCCGCCATCGTAGAGCGCGCGCTCGCCGAACCGCGCCGCGATCTCCCTCCGGACCTCCTCGGCGAACCAGTCCGAGCGCACCACCTGGCTGTCGCGCCGGTCGCGGATGCGGATCGGCCTCTGCTGCAACGCCACGGTCTCGGCCATGCTGATGACGCCATCCTCGGCCATGCGCTCCAGCACATAGTCGCGCCGCGCCTTGGCCGCCTTCGGGAAGCGCACCGGGTGGTAGTTGTTGGGTGCCTTGGGCAGCGCGGCGAGGTAGGCGGCCTCGTCGATCTCCAGTTCGTCCAGCGACTTGCCGTAGTAATTGAGCGCCGCCGCCGCCACGCCGTAGGCCCCTGCTCCCAGATAGATCTCGTTCAGATAGAGTTCGAGGATCTTTTCCTTGGTGAAGGCGCGCTCGATGCGAAAGGCAAGGATCGCTTCCTTGATCTTGCGTTCGTAGGAGAGTTCGTTGCTCAACAGGAAGTTCTTGGCGACCTGCTGGGTGATCGAGGATGCGCCCTCGGGGCGGCGGTTCTGGCCAATGCTCTGCAGATTGGCCACCAGGGCACGCGCCACGCCCAGGAAATCGACGCCGGCATGGCTGAAGAACCGCTTGTCCTCCGCCGAGACGAAAGCGTCGATCACGATTTGCGGGATGGCTTCGATCGGCATGAACAGCCGCCGCTCCCGGGCATACTCCGCGATCAGGCGCCCGTCGCCGGCATGCACGCGGGTCGTGATCGGCGGTTCATACTCGGCAAGCTGCTGGAACTCGGGCAGGCCACGGCTGAAGTGCCAGAATGCCGCAAGCACGCCGCCCAGGCCAAGCACGCCGAGGAACAGCACGATGACGGTAAGCGTCAGGAGGATGCGGGACAGGCGTCGCATGATTCCATGCTGGGGACGGGGGGACCGATAAAACAATCATACCCGGGTCAAGGCGCTCCCCGCCACCGCGTTGCGGGCGGCCCGGGTCAGGGCGGGCAGGACAGGGCCGCGGCGGCGCAGTTGCGGCCGCCCTCGAAATACCGGTCGACGGCGCGCGCAAGTGCCTCCGCCAGTCGGGCGCGGCCGGCGGGCGAGCGCAGCATCTGCTCGTCCGCCCGGCTGGAGAGATAGCCGAGCTCCACAAGGACGGAGGGCACGTCCGGCGCCTTGAGCACCCGGAAACCGGCAAAACGGTGGCCGTTCTTGTGCATATGGACCCGCTGCTCCATCTCGCGCACGAGAATCTGCGCGAATGTCGCCGAATGGTTCATCGTCTCCCGCTGCGCCAGGTCGATCAGGATCGAGGTCACCTGGTCGGATTCCCGTCCCAGGTCGATGCCGGCGATGATATCGACCTTGTTTTCCTTGGCGGCGAGCTGTTCGGCCTCGCGGTCCGAAGCTGTCTGCGAAAGCGTGTAGACGGTCCCGCCCCGCACCTGGCGGTTCTCGATCGAATCGGCGTGGATCGAAACGAAAAGATCGGCCTGCGCTTCGCGCGCCAGATCGACCCGCCGGCGCAGTTCGACGAATTCGTCGCCCTCGCGCGTCATCAGCACCCGGTACCGCCCGGTGGCCTGCAGCTTGCGCCGCAGCTCCTGGGCGAACATCAGCGTGATCTGCTTCTCGTAAATGCCCGAAACGCCGATGGCGCCGGGGTCGACGCCGCCATGCCCCGGATCGAGCATGATGATCTTGCGCCCGTCGCCGCGCCGCCGCGGCGTGCCGAGCGGCGGGACGGCGGCGGCAACCTGCGTCAGCGCGGTCGGCTTCGTGCGCTGCACCGCTTCCAGGAAGCGCTCGCGCGTGGCGCCGCGCAGATCGACCACCAGCCGATATCCGGCGCCGTCGCGCGGCGGGATGACCTGCGCCAGGACGATTTCCGCCGGCTGGCCGAGATCGAGCACCATGCGGGCGGTACCCGGCTGGAACTGGCCGAAACGAAAGCCGGTGATCAGTCCACGCGCCTGCGTGCCGGTACCGGGATCGACGCTCCAGTTGATCTGCGGCAGATCCAGCACCACCCGGTGCGGATCCGGCAGCAGGAACAGGTTGAACTTCACATCTTCCGACAGATCGAGGACGAAGCGCGTGATATTGTCGGCTGGCTGCCCGACGCGGATGCCGCTCACCGTGGGTTGCGCCCAAGCCTCGGACACGCCCGCGCCGCCGCCCGGCAGCGCGAGCCAGGTCGCAATCGCAAGTCCGCCCAGGAGACGGAGCAGTTTGGGCATCCTGACAGTCACGGGCGACTTCCGGTAAGGCCGATTCGCGGTTTCAGGCTAACCACGCAAGTGGTTCAGATTCAAGGGAAATCACGTCCAGCGGCCGGTATTTCCCCGGGTTTGGCAAGTTTTTCGCCGCATGGTTGCGCAACTGCCCCGCCCGGACTCGCCCAGGCTGCCAATCAAAATGGTTGTTGGCCGGCTAGCGGACGTCTAGACTGCCGGTTGCGAACCTCCGCAGTCGAGCCTGCGCCGGCCCCCCGGGTCGAGCGGACAGGCGGCGGGACGCACGGCGAGCCTTCAGGCGCGGAAATCCGGTAACGGCCCCTGCCCCGGCCACGTGGCGTCACGAGGAAGACAGGGCGGAGCATGTTGGAACCACGAAGCTTTCCGCCAGCCCGATTGTCGTGGCGGCGGATCGCGGCGGATCGGATCCTCGCGGGAGCGCCGGCGTCACGTATCGTCAGACCGTGATCCGCCGAAGCGGTTCATGGGCGAGTCGACACCGGCGCCGCAGGCTTCGCGAAAGATAAGGCGGTTCGTCGCCTGTTGTTCGCGCAAGCGACGGTCCGCCGCGGAGCATATGCCGCATGGCAACCCGCATGTTGATCGACGCCACGCATCCCGAGGAAACGCGGGTCGTCGTGGTAAAGGGTAACCGCCTCGAAGAGTTCGATTTCGAAAGCGCCAGCCGGCGCCCCCTCAAGGGAAACATCTATCTTGCCCGCGTCACCCGCGTCGAACCGGCCCTCCAGGCCGCGTTCGTCGAATATGGCGGCAACCGGCACGGTTTCCTCGCCTTCAGCGAGATACACCCCGACTATTACCAGATACCGGTCGCCGACCGGCAACGCCTGCTCGAACTGCAGGCTGCCGAGGAAGCCGCGATAGATGCCCAGGTCGAAGCCGAGGCGCAGGCCGCCGAAGGCCGCGCCGACGAGGACATCTCCAACGTCGTCGAGGTCGATACCGGCGAGGACGTGATCGAGGAGATCCATGGCGGCGAGAGCGAGAGCGGCGTCATGGCCCTCGGCATCGAGCCCGAGACCCTGGGCGGCCCGTTCGTCGCTTCCGATGGAGCGCCCGGGCTCGCCGGCGATCGGGTGGACGAACAGCCCGCGCCCGAGGCCGGCGCCCATGCGGGCGAAATGGATGCAGGCGCTTCCCCGGCCGGCGACATCGCACCCGGCGGCGCGGAGAACGCCGAACCGGCAGACGCGGCGGACAGCATCGGCAGCGACGATGGCGCGGCCGAGCCGCAAGCGGCCACCCCCGCCCGACCGGCGGAGGCCGGCGACGACGATGCGGAGGATGCCCGCGATCTCGCGCGCAAGCGCCGGCAATACCTGCGGAACTACAAGATCCAGGAAGTGATCAAGCGCCGGCAGATCATGCTGGTGCAGGTGGTGAAGGAGGAACGCGGCAACAAGGGCGCCGCCCTCACGACCTATCTGTCCCTTGCCGGCCGCTATTGCGTGCTCATGCCGAACTCGGCGCGCGGCGGCGGCATCAGCCGCAAGATCGCCAACCCGAGCGATCGCAAGCGCCTCAAGGGCATCGTCGATGATCTCGACGTGCCGGAGGGCATGGGCGTCATCCTGCGCACCGCCGGCATGGACCGCGCGAAGCCTGAGATCAAGCGCGATTTCGACTACCTGCTACGGCTTTGGGATTCGGTGCGCGAACTGACCCTGCGTTCGCAGGCGCCCTGCCTGGTCTACGAGGAAGGCAGCCTGATAAAGCGCTCGATCCGCGATTATTACTCGAGCGACATCGAAGAAATCCTGGTCGAGGGCGAGGATGCCTATCACCAGGCACGCGAATTCATGGCCATGATCATGCCGGGCCATGTGGACAAGGTGCGCCTGTACAAGGACCCGATCCACCTGCTGCACCGCTACCAGATCGAACAGCAGTTCGATTCGATGTACAGCCCGACCGTCTCGCTCAAGTCCGGCGGGTATATCGTGATCAACCCGACCGAGGCGCTGGTCTCCATCGACGTCAATTCCGGCAAGTCGACGCGCGAGCACAATATCGAGGAAACGGCCTTCAAGACCAACCTCGAAGCGGCGGAGGAGATCGCCCGGCAGCTTCGCCTGCGCGACCTTGCCGGCCTGATCGTGATTGACTTCATCGACATGGAGGAAGGCCGTAACAATCGCAATGTCGAGCGGCGCCTCAAGGAGTGTCTCAAGGCCGACCGCGCCCGCATCCAGGTCGGTCGCATCAGCCCCTTCGGCCTGCTCGAGATGTCGCGCCAGCGCCTGCGCCCGAGCCTTCTGGAAAGCTCGACGCGCACCTGCCCGCATTGCGGTGGCCTCGGCTATATCCGCTCGACCGATTCCACCGCGCTCTACCTGCTGCGCGCGATCGAGGAAGAGGCGATGCGCGAGCGGACGCAGGAGCTGACCGTGCATGTCGCCACCTCGGTCGCCATGTACATCCTCAACATGAAGCGCGAGGCCCTGCAAGGCATCGAAGCCCGCTATGGAATCCGCGTGCTGTTCGAGGGCGACGACAGCCTGATACCGCCTGCGCACAAGATCGAGCGCAGCCGCCAGAAGCAGCCGAGCCCCCAGGCCCGGGCCGCGATCAGCGCCGAGAGCGTGCGGCCGAGCGATATCGAGACGCCGTCACCCGAGGTCGAGGAGGAAGAAGCCGAGGTACAGGCCGAGGAGAGCACCGGCGAGGACGGCCAGGACGATTCGAGCCGCCGCCGCCGCCGGCGCCGCCGCCGCCGGCCGCGTCGGGGCGAGGAAGCCGCGGAGAGCGAGCAGGCCGGCGAGACGGCAGGCGAGAGCGCTTCGGGCGACGCGGGTGAGGGCGAAGGCGAGGACGGCGAGACGGACGAGGCCGCTGGCGATCTTGCCGCGGATGCCGGCGCCGGCGAAGAAGGCGATGGCGATGGCTCGGCGCGCCGCCGCCGCCGCGGTCGCCGCGGCGGGCGCCGTCGCCGTCGCGGGGACGAACAGGAGGAGCACCGCGACATTCAGCCGGACCAGACCGCCCATGCAGACGCGGAACCGGCGGCCCAGCCTGGAATTGCGCCGGAGCAGGTGGAATCGCCTGCGATGATCGAATATCGGAGCGAGGCGGCCATGCCCGCAGCGCTCGAACCGGCGGCTGGCGAGACCGCGCCTGCAGAAGTCACGAGGGTGGAGCGCCAAGCCACGGAGCCGGCACCGGCCGAACTCGCATCCGCCGGCATGGCCGAAAGGGAGCTGGCGCCGGGAATGCTCGCTACGGCAGAACCATTGGCGGCGGAAGCCGCGCCGGCTCCGGCGGCGGCCGAACCGGCGAAGCCGCGCCGCTTCGGCTGGTGGCGCCGGCGCAACGGCGAGGGCCAGTAACGCAGGGGCGGGGCGCGCCGCAGGCGGCGCGCCCCGCCCTATTTGCGCCAGTCCCTGAGCCGGCGCGCCGCCTCGCGCATTTCCTGGGTCGATCCTGCGAAGGAGAAGCGCATGAAATGCCGGCCTTCCGCGCGATCGAAATCGAGGCCGGGGGTGGCGGCGACACCAATCTCCTTCAGCATGCGGCGGCTGAAGGCGACGGAATCGTTGGTCAGCCGCGAGACGTCGGCATAGATGTAGAAGGCGCCGTCCACCGGCGCCAGCCGGTCGAAGCCCGCGCCCGGCAACTCCTCGAGCAGCAGCGCCCGGTTCGCCGCGTAGCGGGCCACGTTCGCTTCCAGTTCGTCATGGGCATCGAAGGCGGCGATCGCCGCCCATTGCGACAGGCTGGGCGGCGAGATGAAAAGGTTCTGCGCCAGGCACTCCACGGGACGGATCAGCGCTTCCGGCAGCACCATCCAGCCCAGCCGCCAGCCGGTCATCGAAAAGTATTTCGAGAAACTGTTGATGACGATCGCCTTGTCGGTCAGCGCCAGGACCGACTGCGCGCGGCCACCATAGGTGATGCCGTGATAGATCTCGTCCACGATCAGCGCGATGTTGCGTTCCTCCGCCACGTCGACCAGTCCCTGCAATCGCGCCAGGTCCAGCATCGTTCCGGTCGGGTTGGCCGGCGTCGCCACGAGGATGCCATCCATGGCACCGGCACGGCGGAGTTGCGATGCGTCGAGGCGGAAGCCGCTCTCGGCACGGCTGGGCAGCGGAATCATCTCGATGCCGAGCGCTGTCAGGATGTTGCGATAGGCGGGATAGCCGGGCTCGGCCACGCCGATGCGATCGCCATGATCGAAGACGGCGAGAAACGCGAGCAGGAAAGCACCCGACGAACCGGTGGTCACCACGATGCGCTCCGGCGCCACGGCGAGACCATAATAGTCGCGGTAATGCTTGGCGATCGCAGCGCGGAGCGGCGGAATTCCCAGCGCCTCCGTATAGCCGAGCCGGTCGCTGCCGAGTGCCCGCATCGCGGCCTCGCGCACGGTGCGCGGCGCGCCGGTCGAGGGTTGCCCGACCTCCATGTGGATGACGTCGCCGCCCGCCGCCTGCCGCTCGTTCGCCGCCTTCATCACCTCCATGGCGATGAAGGGATCGATGCCGCCGCGCTTTGCGATCTTCATGGCAAGAGCTCTAGCGCCCGGCGATCTGCGCCAGGCCGAAGCCGCGCGGATCGGCCGCCGCGCGACAGGTCTGCGGCCCGCGCTGGGCACTGCCCGGACAGTAGATCAGGTTGACGAGGCCGAGGCGCGAGACCTCGGCCACGGTCTCGCCTCGGGTGAGTTCTGCTTCGGCGCCCGCCTCGGCCTGCAACACGGCTCCCGAACCGGCGCGGAAGATCCTGGGTGCCGACAGCGCCTCTGTCACCGGCCGGCCGGTCACCAGGGCAAGGGCCGAGGCTTGCGCCAGCGCCGCCGACGCAGTCAGGCCGCCGGTCGCCGCGCCGGCGGCGAAGCCCAGCTTGTTCACCGTATTGAAGGCCACCGTCGCCACCAGCCGCGCGCCGGCCGCCCCTTCCGGCCCCGGCCGCGGCGCGAACTGGATCGCGCCATCCGCCAGTCCCCGCCCGTTGCCGAAGGGTTGCTGCATGGTCACCGCACAGGCCACGGCCTGTCCATCCGCGTCCATGGCGGCGAAGGAGGTGCTGGCCGGAGAGGCGAGCGGCTCCGCCCCGCTCAGGTTCCCGTGCGCACCGGCCATCGCCGCCGCAAGCCGGCCGCGATCGTGACTGGCGGAACCGATCAGCCGGAGCCCCGGCGTCACGCTCCCTTCCCAGATACGGCGGAATGCCTCGCCGGCCGGACCGGGCGCGATGGCGATGGAGGTGCTGTCCACCTGGAGCGTCGTCGCATCGCTCCAGGCCGGCGCGATACTCCGCAGATCCTCCACGAGGAACTGCCCGCCCTGCTCCGACGCTGCCTCGACCAGCGACTGCGCCAGCGCGCCGGAATTGAGCAGGTTCGGCCCTTCCATCCGGATCCGCCCAAGCAGCAGGCCGAGGTCCGGACGCTTGATCTCCGTCCCCTCCGACACCACGTTGATGCCATCCATATAGGCAATGGCGGCCGGCTTGCCCAAATCGTCGGGGTCCAGATCGCCGAGGGCGCGCACGCTGGCGCGCGTGGCGCGCCAGCCGAAAAGAGCCAGGGTTTCCGCCGGCGTGACCACCGCGCTCCAGCGCAGCTTGCCATGCCGCGCCTGCAGCGCGCCGAAACCACGCAGGTTGCCGGGAAGCGCCAGCGCGCCGCCGCCACGCGGCAACCGGGGCAGGAAATCCAGGGCTTCGGCCTTGTTGGTACGCGGCGAATAGACCACGCACATGCCACCGCCGCCAAGGCCGGCGGCCTGCGGATAGGTCGCGGTCAGCGTCAGGAACATGGCGGCGGCGGCATCGGCGGCCGAGCCGCCCGCCGTCAGGATATCGCGTCCGGCGATGGCGGCACGCGGCTCGTCGGCCGCGACGGCCCCGGCGAAAGCCTGACTGCCTTCGACCGGCGCCTGGGCCGATTGCGGCCCGCTCTCGCAGGCGGCCAGCCCGGCGAGCCGCAGGATGAATGCCACCCGGCGCGCGCATTGACGCGCCGCC
>JAHCJR010000030.1 GCA_026126165.1 Alphaproteobacteria bacterium | reverse complement strand
CCTTCCTGAAGAGCCTGTTCGACGCGGCGCTTGCCGCCGTCTCGGCGGACAGGATCGTTCCCTCCAACCTGCCGCCGCCGCCGAAGGGCCGCACGCTGGTGGTCGGCGCCGGGAAGGGTGCCGCCGCCATGGCCAGGGCGGTGGAGGAGCACTGGGCGGGCGACCTCGCCGGCCTTGTCATCACCCGTTACGGTCATGGCCTGCCACTGCGGCGAATAGAGGTGGTGGAGGCGGCACATCCGGTGCCGGACCAGGCGGGCGAGCAGGCGGCGCGGCGCATCCTCGATGCGGCCTCCGCGCTCGGCGAGGACGATCTCCTGCTCTGCCTGATTTCGGGCGGCGGCTCGGCGCTGATGGCGGTGCCGGCCGAGGGGCTTACGCTCGCCGACAAGCGCGCCGTGACCGGCACCTTGCTGCGCTGCGGCGCCACCATCGGCGAGATCAACTGCGTACGCAAGCATCTCTCCGCCATCAAGGGCGGGCGGCTGGCGCTCGCCGCCTGGCCGGCCGAAGTGGTTACTATCGCCGTCTCCGACGTGCCGGGCGACGATCCGGCGACCATCGCCTCCGGCCCGACCGTCCCCGACCCCACCAGCTTCGCCGATGCCCGCGCCATCCTGGAGAAGTACGCCATCGCGGAACCGGCCGGGGTGCTGCGCCATCTCGCGGCGGCGCGCGAGGAAACGCCCAAGCCGGGCGACCCGAGGCTCGCGCGGGCACGCTGCCTGCTTGCCGCCAGGCCGGCCGATGCGCTGGCGGCGGCAGCGCGAATGGCGGAGGCGGCCGGCTACGGCGTCGAGCTGCTGGGCGACGATCTCGAAGGCGAGGCGCGCGATGTCGGCCGCGCCCATGGCGAACTGGCGCTGCGGCGACGCGCGGAAGGCCGGCGGCGGCACTGCATCCTTTCCGGCGGCGAGACCACGGTCACCGTGCGTGGCCGGGGGCGCGGCGGGCGCAACGCGGAGTTCCTGCTGGCACTCGCCATCGCCCTCGACGGCGCCGCCGGCATCTCGGCCATCGCCGCCGATACGGACGGGATCGACGGCAGCGAGGAGAATGCCGGCGCCTTCCTGCTTCCGGACACAAAGACGCGAGCGGCCGCGGCCGGCATCGACGCAGCCGCGCGCCTTGCCGACAATGATGCGCACGGCTTCTTCGAGGCGCTCGGCGAGCTGCTGGTCACCGGGCCGACCTTGACCAACGTCAACGATTTCCGCGCCATCGTCATCGACTGACCGAGGGCCGCGCTCGCCAGGGAAGGCTTCATGCGACGCAACCGATCGACCAAGATCATCGCCACGCTCGGCCCCGCCAGTTCCGACGCGGAGACGATCCGCGCCCTGTTCGAAGCGGGAGCCGATGTCTTCCGCCTGAACTTCAGCCATGGCAGCCGCGACGACCATGCGCGCCGGCACGGCGCTATCCGCGCGGTCGAGCGCGCCGTCGGCCGGCCGATCGGCATTCTCGCCGACCTGCAGGGGCCCAAGCTGCGTCTCGGCACCTTCCGCGAAGGCAAGGTCACCCTGGTCAAGGGCGCGGTCTTTCGCCTGGACCGGCGGCCGGAGCCTGGCGATGGGAAGCGCGTGAACCTGCCACATCCGGAAATCTTCGCCGCCGTCCGGCCGGGCCTCGATCTGCTGCTCGACGATGGCCGCATCCGGCTGCGCGTGGAGAACCTCGCCGCCGACTGGATGGATACGCGCGTACTGGCCGGCGGCGCGCTCTCCGACCGCAAGGGCGTCAACCTGCCCGGCGCGGTGCTGCCGCTCGATGCCCTGACGCCGAAGGACCGCGAGGACCTTGCCTTCGCCCTCGATCTCGGCATCGACTGGGTGGCCCTCTCCTTCGTGCAGCGGCCCGAGGATGTGGCCGAAGCGCGCAAGCTGGTCGCCGGGCGGGCCGGCGTGCTGGCCAAGATCGAAAAGCCGGCGGCGCTGGAACGGCTGCAGGAGGTTATCGAGCTTTCTGACGCCATCATGGTGGCACGCGGCGATCTCGGCGTGGAGGCGCCGCTGACCGAGGTGCCGGCGTTGCAGAAACGCCTGGTGCGCGCCGCGCGGCGCGCCGGCAAGAGTGTCGTCGTCGCCACGCAGATGCTGGAAAGCATGGTGCAGAGCCCGCAGCCGACCCGCGCCGAAGTCTCGGACGTCGCCACCGCCGTCTATGACGGCGCCGATGCCATCATGCTCTCCGCCGAAAGCGCCTCCGGCGCCTATCCCGTCGAGGCCGTGGCGATGATGGACAGCATCGCCCGCCAGGTGGAAATGGACCCGCTCTATCGCGGCATCATGGATGCCGAGCATGCCAATCCGGAGGCGACCGCCGCCGATGCCATCACCGCCGCCGCGCGGCAGGTGGCGGAGACGATCAACGCGGCGGCGATCGTCACCTATACCACCTCCGGATCGACCGCGATCCGCGCCGCCCGCGAGCGGCCCGGCGTGAACATTCTCTGCCTCACGCCCGCGATCCAGACCGCGCGCCGCCTCGCCCTCACCTGGGGCATCCACTGCGTGCCGAACGTGGATGTGACCAATTTCGGCGACATGGTGGACAAGGCCTGCCGCGTCGCCTGCGAGCACGGCTTCGCGCGGCCCGGCGACCGGCTGGTGATCACGGCCGGCGTGCCCTTCGGCACGCCGGGCGCCACCAACATCCTGCGCATCGCCCGGGTGGGCGCCGACGGCACCCGCGGGCTGGGCTGAGGTTCAGGCCGCCGCGCGGCGCGCCTGGAGGGACTGCGCCGCCGGCCGGCCAAGACAACGATCCAGCCAGGCGGCGAGCTTCGGATAGGCGGTGAGATCGAGTTTCGAGCCCTTGGCCCAGGACATGACCGAGGCCACGTTCAGATCGGCGATGGAGAAGTCGGCCCCCAGCAGGTAGTCGGAGGATTGCAGCGCGCCTTCGAGCACCCGGAAAGGCGCCTGGAGCTGCTTGGTCATGCGCGCGATGAGGTCCTCGTCGCGCTGCTCGCGCGGCTTGGTGATCTTCTCCAGCAGGATCGTCACCAGCGGCTTCTCGACCTCCGTCACCACCCAGAAGCTCCACTGATAGACACGCCCCTGATCCTCGACCGATCGCGGCCAAAGCTTGCCCGAGCCGTCGAACTTTGACGCGAGATAGAGATTGATCGCCATCGACTCGCAGAGATTGAGCGGGCCATCGCTCAGCGCCGGGATGCGCCCGTTCGGATTGACCGAAAGGAACTCCGCCGACTTCGTGTCGCCGGAACCGAACTTCACCGGAACATGCTCGTACTTGAGGCCGAGTTCGTCGGCCGCCCACAGGCAGCGGAACGCGCGCGAGGCGATGATGCCGTAAATCCTGATATCGCTCATCAATAGGCTCCTCCGGAAATACCGGCGCATTATCGGAGGGCCGCGGCGCACTGCCAATCGGAAAGAGCGCCCGGCGGAAGCGGGATTCAGATCGGATCGCCCCTGGCGCGGCGCGTCAGGTCGCGCAGCT
Organism: Alphaproteobacteria bacterium; assembly: GCA_026126165.1. GTDB lineage: Bacteria > Pseudomonadota > Alphaproteobacteria > Ferrovibrionales > Ferrovibrionaceae > JAHCJQ01. The sequence goes on along the minus strand of JAHCJR010000030.1, from coordinate 29,846 downwards.
TTTCCTTGCCGTTGGGGATATGCGGATTGGCCGCCAGCGCGCGCCTCAGGGCATCCATCGCGCCGGCTGCATCCTTGCGGTCCTCCAGGATCGTGGCAAGTCCGGACAGCGCGCCGAAATGCCTGGGCTCGAGCGCGATGGTGCGGCGGATATCGGCGATGGAGGCGTCGTAATTGCCGAGCATGTAATGCAGTGTGGCGCGCTTGTTCCAGCCTTCGGCGAAGTCCGGAGCGAGCACGACCACCACGTCGAGCAGTTCGAGCGCCTTCTCGTGATCCTCGCCATTCATCGCCTTGAGGGCGCTGCCGAGCAGCAGATCGACGGTCGGACTGTCGCTCTTCATCCAGACCTGCCAGATCGCCTGTTCGACCACCCGCGCCTCGACCGGCCCGTCGGCCGCCTGCAGCCGCTCGAACAGGACGTCCAGATTCTCGTCGTCCTGCATCGCCCATGCCGGCAGCGCCGCCGGCACCAGCGCGGCGAGCAGGGTCAGGGCGGCAAGAAGATGCTTCATGCAGGCAATGATAGGAGCGCCCGGGCCCGCCGCCAAGGCCCGGCTGATGGATTTCTCACGGTACCCGGCGGTGCGGCGGGCCCTTGAGTTCCACCTGGTTGCCATCCGGATCGCGGATATAGATGGAAGGTCCGTGGCCGTCCGCGCCGTATCGCTCCGCCGGCTCGTCCCAGGCGATGCCGTGGGCCTCGAGATGCCGCCGTAACGGAACTGCATCGAAGGGTTCGATGCGGAGGCAGAAGTGATGCATGTTGGCGCGCTCGGGACCGGAAGGCGGCTCGCCGCCGCCGATACCACGCGCCGCGTCCACCAGGTCGATCAGGGAGCGCCCGAGGCGGATCTGCACCAGCGCGAGCTGATCGAGGCGCCTTTCCTCCTGCCCACCGAGAACGTCGCGGTAAAAGGCAATCGCGCGCTCCATGTCGGTGACGCGAAGCACCAGATGGTCGAGCCCGAGCACGGCGAATCCCGGCGCGTTCATGCCCCCTCCTCAAGCGCCTGCGGCTTCGGCCCGCCGGTCGCCCAGTCCAGCAATTCCACCGTATGCACGACCGGACGATCAATCGAGCCGGCGATCTGCACCATGCAGCCGATATTGCCCGCCGCCACCAGATCGGCACCGGTCGCCGCGATGTTTTCGGCTTTGCGCTGTTGCAGCCGCGCCGCAAGTTCCGGCTGCAAAAGGTTGTAGGTGCCGGCCGAACCACAGCAGAGATGGCCCTCGGCGATCTCGCGGACCTCGAAGCCAGCGGCGGCGAGCAGCGTGCGCGGTGGCTGCTCGATGCGCTGGCCATGCTGGAGCGAGCAGGCGGAATGATAGGCAACCTTGAGCCGCGGCACACCGCCGGGCTCGTGCAGGCCAAGCCGCTCCATGACCTCGCTCACGTCGCGCGCCAGAGCCGCGATCCGCGCGGCACGCGCGCCCCACTCGGCATCCTCGCGCAGCATGAAGCCGTAATCCTTCACCATCGTGCCGCAGCCCGAGGCATTGATGACGATGGCATCGAGCGGTCCGGCCTGCTCGATCGCACTCCAGGCTTCGATGTTCGCCTTGACCTGCGTCAGCGCGGCCTCTTCCTCGCCCATGTGATGGGCGAGCGCGCCGCAGCAACCGGCACCCGGCGCCAGAACCACCTCGCAGCCGTGACGGGTGAGCAGCCGGATGCTCGACTCGTTGATCGCCGGATTGAGCACCTGCTGCGCGCAGCCGGCAAGCAGCGCGACGCGCATCCGCCTTGTCCCTTCGGCCGGGAAGGTCTGCGGCAGATCGAGGGGCGATGGCGGCGCAATGCGCCGTGGCGCGAGGCGCAGCATCGCCGCGAGCCGGCCTGGCAGCAGCGGCGCGAAAGGACGGGCGAGCCGTCCCAGGACCAGCGCGGCGCGGAAGCGTGCCGGATAAGGCAGGACCAGAAGCAGCATGCGCCGGACCAGCCGGTCCATCAGCGGCCGGCGAAAGGTCTCGGCCACATGGGTCCGCGCCATGTCGACCAGATGCATGTAATGCACACCCGATGGGCAGGTCGTCATGCAGGACAGGCAGGAAAGACAGCGGTCGAGATGAAGCGCCTCCGTCGCGCCCGCCGGCCGGTCCTTCTCCAGCATGTCCTTGATCAGATAGATGCGCCCGCGCGGACTGTCCCGCTCGTCGCCAAGCAGGGTGTAGGTGGGACAGGTGGCGGTACAGAAGCCGCAATGGACGCAGGCGCGGAGAATGCGGTCCGCCTCGGCGATGTCGGGATCGCGAAGCTGCGCGCTGGTGAAACTGGTCTGCATGCTCCCCCGCCCTGCCTGTTCTCACTCCGGCCAGATGCGGCCGCGATTGAGGATGCGTTCCGGATCGAAACTGTCCTTGATCCGCTGGCCGAGCAGGCGGATCGCGGGCGCCTCCGGGTGAAAGACCTCGGAACTCTGGCGCTCGTCGCGGCTGGCGCGGATCAGCATCGCATGCCCTTGCCCGCCGAGCGCGGCGCGCACCGGACCGGCCTCTGCCCCGGCGCCCGCGCAGCGATACCAGATCAGGCCGCCGGCCCAGTCCAGGTAGCAGTCCCCGCCCAGCCGCTCGAGGGCCGTGACGATGCGCGGCGCCTCCATCGGCGGCGCCGAGAGGCGCCAGAGCGCGCGGTCGGCCGGCTCGAGCAGCGGCGCGACATCGCGCAGCTCGCGCCAGAAATCGCGGCTGCGCGCGCTGTGCAGCTCCTCGAGATCGTGTGCCGAGAACCAGGAGCGCAGCGCCGAAAGCCGCGCCTCGACCGATGCGCCGAAGCCCTCGACGCGGATTGCGGTGACCGACCTGGCCGAACCGCGCACCAGATCGACCCCGCTCGCGCGCGCAAGCGGCGCGGGCAGGTGGGCGAGGCCGGAGACTTCGTGCGGCGAGCCCGCCGCCTCCGCCATGGCGCGCACCGCGGCAGCCGCATCCAGCCCGAAGAGCAGCAGCGTGCGGACCTTCTCCGCCGCGGGCAGCACCTTGAACGTGACCTCGCTCGCCACGGCGAGGGTACCGAACGATCCGCAGAGGAGTTTCGGCAGGTCGTAGCCGGTCACGTTCTTGACCACCCTCCCGCCGGCCTTGAATGCCTCGCCGCGACCGGATACGGCGCGGAAGCCAAGCAAGTGGTCGCGCGCCGCGCCTGCCTTGAAGCGCCGCGGGCCCGACAGGTTGCAGAGGAAGGCACCGCCGATGCTGCCCTGCCCGGCGGCCAGGCCATAGAGCGGTCCGAGATCGGGCGGCTCGAAGGCAAGTTCCTGGCCTTTCTCCGCCAGTTGCCGGAGGATTTCGGAAAGCGGCGTGGCGGCACCGGCGCGCATCACCAGCTCTTCCGGCTCGTAAAGCGTGACACCGGCAAGCGCCGACAGGTCGAGTTGCGCGTTGCTCGCCACGGGGCGCCCCAGCGCGCGTTTGCTGGCGCGCCCCACCACCTCGAGCGCCATGCCGCGCGCAAGCGATGCCTGCACGGCTTCGAGCAGATCGGCGGCATCGCGCGGCCGCAGGATGACCTCCTCCATGCCCATCTTCAGAACCGTGGCAGGTCGGGGAAGGGCAGGTTTCCACCGCGCACATGCATGCGGCCCATCTCCGCGCAGTTGTGCAGGACCGGGAACACCTTGCCCGGATTGAGGCGCTGGCGCGGATCGAAGGCGCATTTGATGCGCTCCTGGTGGGCGAGGTCGGTCTCGTCGAACATCGTGCCCATCAGGTCGCGCTTCTCGACGCCGACGCCATGCTCGCCGGTCAGCACGCCGCCGACCTCGACGCAGAGCTTGAGAATGTCGGCGCCGAACGCCTCCGCCCGCTCCAGCTCGTCGGCCTGGTTCGCATCGTAGAGGATGAGCGGATGCAGGTTGCCGTCGCCGGCGTGAAAGACGTTGGCGACGCGCAGACCGTAGGTGCGCGACATCTCGCCCATGCGCGAAAGCACTTCCGGCAGGCGGTGGCGCGGGATCGTGCCGTCCATGCAGTAATAGTCGGGCGAGATCCGGCCGACCGCGGGAAACGCCGCCTTGCGCCCGGCCCAGAAGGCGAGCCGCTCGGCTTCCGTCTCGCTGACCCGGAGCGAGACGGAGCCCGCTCTCTCGGCCAGCGCGCGCACGCGGCCGATCAGTTCGTCCACTTCGACCTCGGGGCCATCCAGCTCGACGATCAACAGTGCTTCCACGTCGAGGGGATAGCCCGCCTTGCAGAAGGCTTCCGCCGCATGGATCGCAAGGCGGTCCATCATTTCCATGCCGCCGGGAACGATGCCGGCGGCGATGATGGCGGCGACGCAGGCGCCCGCCGCCTCGCTCGAGGAAAAACCGATCAGCAGCGCGCGCGCGCTCGCCGGCTTCTTCAGGATGCGGACCGTCACCTCCGTGATGACGCCGAGCAGCCCCTCCGAACCCGTCATCAGCCCGAGCAGGTCGTAGCCCGGCTGGTCGAGATGGCGTCCGCCGAGGCGGATCACCTCGCCGCTCATCAGCACCATCTCCAGGCCGAGGATGTTGTTGGTGGTGAGGCCGTATTTGAGGCAGTGCACGCCGCCGGAATTCTCCGCCACGTTGCCACCGATGGTGCAGGCGATCTGGCTCGACGGATCGGGGGCATAGTAGAAGCCCCGCCCCTCCACCGCCTTCGTCACGCCGAGATTGGTGACGCCGGGCTGCACCACGGCGACGCGGTTGTCGTAATCGACGTCGAGCACCCGGTTGAACTTCGCCATGCCGAGCAGCAGGCCGTCGGCGAGCGGCAGGGCCCCGCCGGAAAGCGAGGTTCCGGCGCCGCGCGGCACGACGCGGATGTCAAGTTCGGAACAGAGCGCCAGGATGGCCGAGACCTGCGCCGTAGTCTCCGGCAGCGCCGCCACCATTGGGAGCTGGCGATAGGCGGTGAGGCCGTCGGATTCGAAGGGCCTGAGGGCGATTTCCTCGGTAATGACGCTTTCGGCGGGCAGGATCGCCCGCAGGCCCGCAATCAGCTCCTCGCGCCGCTCCAGTGCATGCGCTTCCGCTGCCGGCATCTTCAGCGACATTCAGCCAGTTCCTCCCTTGTCCGCGCCCCCGCCCGGGAGTCTGCGGGACTGCGGGCACCAAGGCAACCTTTGCCGACTATGGAGCGCCATGCAATGCGCGGGAAAGTCATGCTCCGCACGGCCAGCCATCGGACTTCCGCCGTCTCAAAGCGCCGCTGCAAGACCTGCCGCGTGGGCGACGCGGACGGTTCAGGGCGCCCGGAATGTTTCGCCCCTGTAATCTGCAGCCGGTTCATACACACCCGAATCCATCTCCCGACCCTCCGGGTCCGAACGTTTCATCGGCAGGCGCCGAAGAACAGGAAATGACCCATCGCAGTCATATCGGCAGGCCGGCGGCGGTCAGCCCCGCCTCGAAATGGTCAAAGCAGGCTGCATCGCGATAGGGCAGTACGCGTCGTACACGGTCGATGGAGAAATCGGGATTGATTTGCATGATCTCTTTCCAGAGGCGTCGGGCTTCTTCGTGCCGACCCGTATGGCCATAGATGGCTGCGAGAAACACACGGCTCATGTCGGATTTCGGCGACAATGCGAGGCGGCGCTTCAGGGACGCCTCGGCTTCATCATACTGCCGGAGAGAGAATTGTGCCCGCCCGATAAACTGCAGGGCGGTATCGTACCTTGGATCGAGCAGCAATGCCCGCCGCAGCTTCTCGACTGCCGCTTCATGCTGGCCGGCAAAATCCAGGATGGTGCCGAGGGCGGTGTAGACACCGGCGAAACTCGGGTCGAGCTCTATAGCCCTCTCTGCCGCCTTGGCGGCCTCGTCGAGTTCACGCTGCCACATCTTCGTCAGCGCCAGCGCGTAGTAGGCCTGTGGCTCGTCCGGGTCGGTGGCAAGCGCTTTGTTGACCAGGTCGAGAGCTCTGTCGAGGTGGTCGGCGCCGGCCCCATTCCAGGCATTGGCGTGTTCGACACAATGCACGATCGCCAGCATGGCATAAGCGGTCGCCAGAGCTGCGTCACGGGCAATTGCCTGGTCTAACTCATCCCGCGCTTGGCGCATCGCTTCTGCGGTGAAACGGTAGACGCAATTTCGAGCGCGCAGGAAATGGTCGTAGGCGACCGGATCGACCCTGCCGCGGGCATCACGCCGGCGCCGTTCGCGGTCGGTGAGGGCCAGTTTCAACGCCTGCACGATTTCGCGTGTCACCTCATCCTGGACCGTGAAAATATCCTCCAGGTCACGGTCGTAGCGCTCGGCCCAGAGGTGGCCTCCATTGGAACCATCGATCAACTGTGCAGTTATCCGGACCCGGCGGCCACTCTTGCGCACGCTGCCCTCCAGGACATGGCGTACGCTGAGTTCCCGGCAGACTTTGCGAATGTCGGGGTTCTGACCCTTGTAGGCAAAGGACGAGTTCCGCGCGATGACGAGCAGGCCCGATACCTTGGACAGATCGGTGATGATGTCTTCGGAAATGCCGTCCGCAAAATATTCCTGCTCGGCATCGCCCGACATGTTGTCGAATGGCAAGACGGCGATCGAGGGCCCGTCATGTAGCGTGGAAGCGGGCGCGGTCACCTTCGGCTGGCCCTCCATGCCTGAATTCTCGGGCGACCAGCGCCATACCTTGACCGGCCTGACGATGTTCTTCACCTCGTGCGAGCCGCATTCGACGAACTGACCGTCGAGCCTGTCCTGCACCTGTTCGTGAACGTTGCCCGAGACAGCGATACCACCCGGTTCGCACAAAGCCTCCAGCCGCGCGGCGACGTTGACGCCATCGCCGTGTATGTCCTCGCCGTCGATGATGATGTCGCCCAGGTTGATACCGACCCGAAACAGCATGCGGCGCTCGGCGGGTATGTCGGCGTTTCGTTCGGCCATACCCCGTTGCACGTCGAGGCAACACCGCGCGGCATCCAGCACGCTGGCGAACTCCAGGAGAATGCCGTCGCCAGTGGTCTTGACGATGCGTCCGTTGTGCTCGGCGATCTTCGGGTCGATATGCTCGCGCCGGTGCCCTTTCAGGACCGCCAGCGTGCCTTCCTCGTCGGCGCCCATGAGCCGGCTGTATCCAGCCACGTCGGCGGCAACGATGGCGGCAAGTCGGCGTTGGGCGCCCTTGGACATGGTTGGAGTCTACTGGAAGCGACGAAACGCAGAAACAGCATCTTCAACGCCTCGCTTCCGCGTCACACTTTCCTCCCTTGCCTGCGCCCCCGCCAGTGACGGAGTTCGGGCGAGGCCAGGGGTCAGGGCAGCCGCGGGCAACAAAAAAGCCGCGCTCGGCGCGGCCTTTCCGTCCCGGCGAGTGGCAGCGCGCCAAAGGCGGCGCGCGCCGGCCTCAACCCTGGCGCGCCTTGAAGCGCGGGTTGGTCTTGTTGATGACGTAGACCCGGCCCTTGCGGCGGATGACGCGGCAGTCCCGGTGGCGGGTCTTGGCCGATTTCAGCGAGTTGACGACCTTCATGGCGAGAATCCCTGGACATCCAGGCCCGGCGGGCCAAAAAAGAGCCGCGAAAATAGTCACATGGCCGAACCTTGTCAACCCGGCCGGAATACCCGTTCAGGTATTCAGGTTTTGGCGCCGCTCAACCTGGCATAGACGCGATGGACGCGCACCTGGCCGGAGCCCAGAAGGCGGGCGCGGCGGTTCCAGTGTTCGGCCTCAAGCAGGCCGAGCCTGCGCCGTTCGTCTTCCGGCGACGCCTGGCGCAGGCTCTCGGCGAAACCGCCGAAGGCCCGGGTGAGCGCCGCTAGATAGTCGCCGGTTATGTCGTCGAAGACGCGAACCTCAAAAGCGAGCTTTTCCAGTTCGGCGCGGTACTCCTCGGGCCGCATGAGGTGCGGGGGCACCGGCTCGTGCGCCTGCCAGACGAGGATTTCGGGCCCGGTCGGATCCCCTTCCAGCATGAAGTCCGTGAAGATGATCTGCGCGCCCGGCTTCATCGACTTGCGCACGAGATGGAGAAGCTGCTTCTTGTTCTCGACATTGAACAGCGCCTCCTTGGAGACGACCGCATCCACCGTGCGCTGGCGGACCTCGTAGGCATCCTTCGGCGCATGCACCACCGCCGCCTTCTTCGCCATGCCGAGCCGGGTCGAGAGCTCCGCGCCGCGCGCGGCGAGCGTCGCATCGGGCTCCAGCGCCGTGACGTAGGCGCCGGTATGCCTGGCGACGAAGCGCGCAAGGCCGCCGAGACCGGCGCCGAGTTCGACCACGGTCATTTTCTCGTCGAGGCAGAGCGGATCGATCATCTGCCGGACGATCTCCTCGTCGAACGGCCCGGTCATCCCCTCGCCGAAGATCTGTTGCACGAGACCGATACGATCGCCGCTCCAGCCTTTCAGGACGAGCGGCGGTTTCTCCTGCGGCGGCGCCTCGCCATGCGGCGGCGCGGCCGCCGCCGGCGCGAGTTCCTCGCCCTCCCACCAGGCGCGCAGGCGCGTCGCCAGGGGCGGTTTTTCGCTGACATCTGCCGAACGGCCAATTCCAAGCATGCGGTTCACGCCAGACGGGGGTTCCGGGCAAGGCCCTGCGGACACCATTCAACTAGCGCGCTAGCGGTTAAGGCTCGGTGAATGGCTTCTTGCCAGCGCCGGGCCGGCGATGCTTCCATGCCCGGCATTACGCATGGGAGGAAGTTTTTCATGGATCTCAAGGACAAGGTCGCCATCGTCACCGGCTCCGCGACCGGCGTCGGCGCGGCAACGGCGCTCAAGCTTGCCGGGCGCGGCGCCAGGGTGGTCGTCAATTACACCCGCAGCGAGAAGGAGGCGCGCGAGACGCTTTCCGCCTGCGAGAAGGCGGGTGCCGAGGCGATTCTCGTGCAGGCCGACGTGGCGAAGGACGAGGATTGCCGGAAGCTCGCGCAGGCGGCCATCGACCGCTGGGGCCGCATCGAGCTTCTGGTCAACAATGCGGGCATCACCAAGTTTGCCGACGCGCGCGATCTCAGCCTGCTCTCGGGCGAGGATTTCCTGCGCATCTACGCGGTCAACGTGGTCGGCGCCTACCAGATGACGCGCGCCTGCGCCCCGGCGATGAAGGCGGCGGGCTTCGGCGCCGTGGTCAACGTCTCCTCGATCGCCGGCGTGATGGGTGTCGGCTCCTCCATCGCCTATGCCGCCTCGAAGGGCGCGCTCAACACCATGACGCTCTCGCTGGCCCGCGCCCTCGGGCCGGAGATCCGCGTCAATGCCGTCTGCCCGGGCTTCATCGAAAGCCGCTGGCTGCTGGAAGGCTATGGGCGGGAAGGCTACGAGGCACTCAAGAAGCGCTACGAGGAGACGACGCCGCTCGGCCGGGCGGCCACGCCGGAGAAGGTCGCGGAGGCGATCCTGTTCCTGCTTTCGGGCACCGAACTCATTACTGGCGAGACGCTGATCCTCGATTCCGGCATGCATCTTGGCGCCGCCCCGCTCAAGGCGCGCTGACCGGCAGGCGCCGCGGCTTCTGGCCCTCTCGCGCCTTGCCGCCGGTCCGCTCGGCGAGGCGCTCATGGTCTGCGACGGCGATACGCTGGTGGCGCTCGATTTCGCCGATTGCCAAGCGCGGCTCGGCCGCCTGCTGACCTTGCGCTGGCCGGCCCACCGGCTGGTCCCGGCGCAGGCGCCGCCCGAGGCCGCCGCGCGGCTCGAAGCCTACCTTTCCGGCCGGCTCGATGCTTTCGCCGGTCTCGCTCTCGATCCCGGCGGCAGCACCTTCCAGCGCCAGGTCTGGGCGGCGCTGCGGCGGATTCCGCCCGGGGGCACCATGAGCTATGGGGAACTTGCCGCGCAACTCGGCCGGCCGGCGGCGGCGCGCGCCGTCGGCCATGCCAATGGCCGCAATCCGATCGCCATCGCCATTCCCTGCCATCGGCTCATCGGCGGCGACGGCCGTCTCACCGGCTATGCCGGCGGCCTTGAGCGCAAGGCCTGGCTGCTGCGCCACGAAGGCGCGTTGCCCGCCCCGGCCTGAGCGACCGCCGGCCGGGCTCAGCCCTTGCCGAAAATCTTCTCCGCCGTGGGCTCGTCGTCCTCCTCGGCCTCGGGGGCGCGGTCGGACGTGGCGAAAACCGGCTCCTCCGTCACCACTTCCGGCCGGTAGAGCGTCGCATGCTGGGGCACCGGCTCGGCCGGCGCGGCCCCCTTGTCCTTCGCGCGGCGCTTCGCCGCCTTGTTGACCGCCGCATCCAGTTCCGCCTGGCTGCAGATGCCGAGGCTCACCGGGTCCTGCGGCTTGATGTTCTGCGCGTTCCAGTGCGTGCGCTCGCGCACCGCCTGAATGGTCGCCTTGGTGGTGCCCAGCATCTTCTGGATCTGCGCGTCGCTGACCTCGGGATGGAACTTGAGGATCCAGGCAATGGCGTTCGGCCGGTCCTGGCGCTTCGAGACCGGCGTGTAGCGCGCGCCCTTGGACTTCGGGTTGGTCAGCGGCACCGGCCCTTCGACGAGCCGCAGACGGGCAGCCGGATCTGCCTGGCAGCGTTCCAGCTCCTCGCGCGTGAGCTGGCCGTTGGCCACCGGGTCGAGGCCGACGATGCCGGTCGCCACCTCGCCATCGGCGATGCCCTTCACTTCCAGCGCATGCAGGCCGCAGAAATCGGCGATCTGCTCGAAGGTGAGCGAGGTGTTCTCCACCAGCCAGACGGCTGTGGCCTTGGGCATTAGGGGAAGCGCCATGGTTCGGTCCTCTTCTGTTCCCGATCCCACCGGGACCAGGACCAGACTTCTGAAATCAGGTTTGACGGAATGACCCTCTATATAACCGGGCTCGCCCGGAGGTCAATCGCCCTTTCCTGGCGACCCGCCGCGGCCTCAGCAGGTGAGGACGATCTTGCCCACATGGTCGGCCTCGATGCGGGCATGGGCCTTGGCGGCCTCGGCCAGGGGGAAGACCGAATCCATGACCGGCTTCACCTTGCCCTGATCGAGCAGCGGCAGGACATGGCGGCGCAGCGCGTCGGCAATCGTGCCCTTCTCGGCCACCGAACGGGGCCGGAGCGTCGAGCCGGTAACTGTCAGCCGGCGGACCATGATCTGCTGCAGGTTGACCTCCGACTGCGCGCCGCCGAGGAGGGCGATCTGCACCAGCCGGCCTTCCAGCCGGAGAAGCTGCAGGTTGCGCGGGAAATAGCTGCCGCCCACCATGTCGAGGATGAGATCGACGCCCTCGCCGTTGCTCCACTCCTTCGCCGCCGCGACGAAATCGACGCTGTGGTAGTTGACGCCCTGCGAGGCGCCGAGCTCGACGCAGGCCCGCACCCGCTCGTCCGATCCGGCGGTGACGAAGATGCCCTTGGCGCCAAACTCGCGGGCAAGCTGGATCGCCGTGGTGCCGATGCCGCTCGCCCCGCCATGGATCAGGATGCGCTCGCCGGCACGGAAGCGCCCGCGCTCGAAGACGTTGGTCCAGACGGTGAAGAACGTCTCCGGCACCGCCGCCGCCTCGCGCGGCGACAGACCGCGCGGAATGGGCAGGCATTGCGGCGCAGGGGCCGTGCAGTATTCGGCATAGCCGCCGCCGGCCACCAGGGCCATGCAGGACTGGCCGGCCTGCCAGCCGCCGACCCCCTCGCCCAGCGCCACGATCTCGCCCGCGATCTCGAGGCCGGGAATGTCGGAGGCACCGGGCGGCGGCGGATAGCCGCCGGTGCGCTGCTGCACGTCGGGGCGGTTGACCCCGGCCGCGGCGACGCGCACCAGCACCTCGCCGGGGCCCGGTCGCGGCACCGGCCGGCGGACCGGCCTCAGCACCTCGGGCCCGCCGGGCTCGGCGATCTCGATCGCGGTCATCTCGGCCGGAATGGCGCTCATCTGGGGCTCCCCTCGCGTTGCAGGCTGGCGTCGGCTCAGGTCTAATTGCTGGAACCGCGCAAGACAAGGGTGACGGGCCATGGATCCTGACGAGATGTTCCAGGCGAAGAAGCCGAAAGGTCCCAATTTCGAGGCGATGTCGGTCGGCGAGCTGGAAGCGCATATCGCCCGCCTTGAGGCGGAAATCGCCGAGGCCCGGGAATGGATCGGGCGCAAGCGTCAGGGACGCGGCGCCGCCGAAGCCTTCTTCCGGCGCTGACCGGAGGCTGGCCTTTGCGATTTGTTAAGGAAACCGGGCGCAGGATAGGGGTGCCTGCGGGTCATCGCACTGGCTCGCGGCTGGGATCATTCCCAACTTCGTGATTGCCTCCCTGTTGCACTTGCGCGCCGCCCGGGCGACCGGAGCGGCGCTTTTTTTGCCTCCGCCCGGCCCCTTGACCCGAACGGATGCCCATGACCTAATCCGGCTCGCGTAAGTCTGACAGGTCGAGGCTGGTCACAAGGGGTCGCCCCGAAGCAGGGCGACCCCGTTTTCTTTCGGCGGCGTTTCGCGGCGCTTCCGCCTGCTTCGGCCCTCCGCTACCTTGGCGGCCCGGACAAGGGCAACAGCGAGTGCACCGCGATGGCCGACCCCCGCTACCTCAAGTTCGACACCCTGGCCCTGCATGCCGGCCAGCAGCCGGACCCGGCGACCGGCGCGCGCGCCGTGCCGATCTACCAGACCACCTCCTATGTCTTTCGCGACACCGACCATGCGGCGGCGCTGTTCAACCTGGAGCGCGCCGGGCATATCTACTCGCGCATCTCCAACCCCACCGTCGCGGTGCTCGAAGAGCGGCTGGCGGCGCTTGAAGGCGGCGTCGGGGCGGTCTGCACGGCATCGGGACAGGCGGCGCTGCACCTTGCCATCGCCACCCTGATGGGCCAGGGCGGGCATATCGTGTCCTCCGCCTCGATCTATGGCGGCTCGCACAACATGCTGAACCTGACCCTGCCGCGCTTCGGCATCAACACGACCTTCGTCGATCCGCGCGATCCGGAGGCGTTCCGTCGCGCCGTCCGGCCGGAGACGCGCCTCTTCTTCGGCGAGGTGCTGGGCAATCCCGGCCTCGAAGTGATGAACGTTCCGGAAGTGGCGCGCATCGCCCATGAAAGCGGCGTGCCGCTGCTCATCGATTCCACCTTCACGACACCCTGGCTCTGCCGGCCGTTCGATCTCGGCGCCGATCTGATCATGCATTCGGCGACCAAGTTCCTTGGCGGGCATGGCGTCGCCATCGGCGGCGTGCTGATCGATTCCGGCCGCTTCGACTGGCGCGCCTCCGGCCGCTTCCCGACCCTGACCGAACCCTATGCCGGCTATCACGGCCTCGATTTCGCCGCCGAGTTCGGACCCGCCGCCTTCATCATGCGCGCCCGCGCCGAGGGCCTGCGGGATTTCGGCGCCTGCATGAGCCCGACCAATGCCTTCCATATCCTGCAGGGCGTCGAGACGCTGCCGGTGCGCATGCAGCGTCACGTCGAGAACGCGCGCAAGGTGGTGGCATTCCTGAAAGCCAGCCCGGCCGTTGCCTGGGTCAGCTATCCGGAACTGCCCGAACATCCCGATCACGAACTGGCCAAGCGCCTGCTGCCGCGCGGGGCCGGTGCGATCTTCTCCTTCGGCATCAGGGGCGGCCGCCGCGCGGGTGCCCGGCTGATCGAAGCTTTGCGGGTCTTCTCGCACCTGGCCAACGTCGGGGATGCCAAGTCGCTGGTGATCCATCCGGCCAGCACCACCCACCAGCAGATGGATGCGGAGGCCCTGCGCAAAGCCGGCATCGGCGAGGAGCTGGTGCGGCTTTCGGTGGGGCTCGAGGATGCGGCGGACCTGATCGAGGATCTCGACCAGGCATTGCGCGCCTCGCAGAAAGCCTGACGGAGCCCGCCATGGAATTCATGCTCGATGGACACCGGGTCTTTGCCGCGACGGGCGGCAAGGATTTCGACGCGGCAGGCCGCCCGGTCGTATTCCTGCACGGCGCCGCGGGGGATCATACCGCCTGGGCGCTCCAGACACGCTGGTTCGCGTGGCATGGCAGGTCGGTGCTGGCGCTCGACCTGCCGGGCCATGGCCGCTCGCAGGGCGCCCCGCTCGCCTCCATCGGCGAACTCGCCGCCTGGCTCTGGCGCGCGCTCGATGCGCTCGGGGCCGGGCAGGTCTCGCTGGTCGGCCATTCCATGGGCGGGCTGATCGCGCTGGAGGCGGCGGCTTTGGCGCCGGAGCGGGTCGAGAAGCTGGCGCTGCTCGGCTGCGCCCTGCCGATGAGCGTCAATGCCGATCTGCTGGCGCTCTCCGCCCGCAACGATCATCGCGCCATCGAGCTGATGAACGACTGGGCGCATGGCCGGCGCAGCCATATGGGCGGCTGCCGCATTCCCGGCATCTGGCTGGTCGGTCTCGACACGCGGGTGAGCGAGCGGGCCGGGCCCGGCGTGCTGCATGCGGACTTCGCGGCCTGCAACGGCTATTCGTCCGAGGCGGGCGAAGCTGCCGCCGCGCGCATCGGCGCGCCGGCGCTTCTGATCGCCGGCGAGCGCGATCTGATGACGCCGCCCCGCCTCGCCCGGCGGCTGGCCGAGAAGCTCGCCGATTGCCGGATGGTCACCATCGCCGAATGCGGGCACATGATGATGGGCGAACGGCCCGACGAGACGCTCGATGCCCTGAAGGGGTTTCTGTAGACACCCTCGCGCGGCGCAGATGGTCAGCCGCGCATCGGCCCGTCGCGGAAGATGCGGGCATCCATCAGCGCCAGATCGGGCGCCACCACCACGCCCGGTGGCATGTGCGCCAATACATCCCGCGCGAGATCGATGCCCGGCGCAATCTCGGTCAGGGTCAGCCTGCCCTGGATCAGGCGCAGCACGGCGCGCTCGGTGACATAAAGCACTTCGGAGCCCAGGCTCGCCACGTAGGGGCCGTTGAAGGAGAGATGGCCGACGCGCTCCACGATCTTGGGCTTGCTGCCCTCGCGCAGGATGGCCAGCCGCCCGTCGCCCGCCGCGACCTCCAGCCCGCCGGTGGTGAAGGTGCCCATAAAGACGATGTGGCGCGCGGTCTGCGAGATGTTGATGAAGCCGCCGACGCCGGCGATGCGCTCGCCGAAGCGGCTGACATTGACATTGCCTTCCACGTCGGCCTCGGCGAGGCCGAGGAAGCTGATATCGAGCCCGCCGCCATCGTAGAAATCGAACTGTGCCGCCTGGTCGACGATGGCTTCCGGGTTGGTCGCCGCGCCGAAGGACAGGAAGGTCGCCGGCGTGCCGCCGATCGGCCCGGCCTCCACCGTCAGGGTGAAGTTGGTCTCGCCTTCCTCGCGCGCCACCTGGCCGACGCCGGCCGGGATGCCGGTGCCCAGATTGGCGACCGGATTGTCGAGGCGGGCAAGTTCGAGGAAGGCGCGCCGCTGGATCACCTTGCGGATATCGAGCGGCGCCGGCCGGAACGAAATCTCCGGCTCGCGGATGGCGCCGGTATAGGCCGGGTTGTACTCCTCGCCATAGGTTTGCCAGTGCTGCGCCGGATCGTCGCAGAGCACGACATAGTCGACAAGGATTCCAGGGATGCGCACGAGGTTCGGATCGAGCGTTCCGGCCTCCGTCAGCCGCTTCACCTGCACGATCACGATGCCGCCCGAGTTGCGCGCCGCCTGCGCCATGGCCAGCATGTCGTGATGCAGCGCCTCCTCCTCGGCGGAGATGTTGCCCCTGAGATCGGCGGTGGTGCCGCGCAGCAGCGCGCAATGAATCGGAAAGGCGGGATAGAAGAGATATTCCCGGCCGCCCAGGCTCACCACCTCGATGGCGGATTTGCCGGCGCGGCGGTTGAGACAGGCGCCGTCATGGCGCGGATCGACGAAGGTGTGCAGGCCGATGCGGGTAATGACGCCGGGCTTGGCCCCGGCGATGGCGCGATAGAGCTGCGAGATCACGCCCTGCGGCCAGTTATGCGCCTCGATCCGCTCCTCGACCGCGAGCTGTCCGAGCCTTGGCGCGGCGCCCCAATGGCCGCCGATGACCTTGCGGATCAGGCCCTCATGGGCGAAATGGCCCGCGCCCCGGCTCTGCCGGTCCCCCTGGCCGGCGGCATAGACCAGGGTCAGATCGCGCGGCAGCGCCGTCGCGAGGAAGCGCCGCTCGATGGCGGAGGTGAGCGCCTCCGGATGCCCGGCGCCGACGAACCCGCCGGTGGCGATGGTCCAGCCATCGCCGATCAGCGCCGCCGCCTCGTCCGCCCGAATGATCCGCATGCACTTCCCCGAATTCCCGCGCCCTGGCGGCGGACAGGGATAGGATGCCCCGCCGCTCCGCGCAAGTCCGACGGCGGCCAAGGGACAGAAACTGCTTTTGGCGACAAGATGCGGAACGTCGGACACCGCCCGCCGTCGGACGATGCCACCCCGCCCTTTCCGCCGCCAGGCGATGCAACGATGGATGCGTAATGTCGGAAGCCAGTGCCGCGATCAGCCAGACGATGGGCCGCGCCGAATGGACGATGCTGGGGCTGCTTTCGATCCTGTGGGGCGGCTCGTTTTTCTTCGTGGCGGTGGCGCTTCGCGACCTGCCGCCGCTCACCATCGTGCTCGGCCGCGTCCTGTTCGGCGCGCTGGCGCTGCTGCTCGTCCTGCGGCTGCGGCGGCTCAGCCTGCCGCGCGCGCCCGGGCTCTGGCGCGACCTCTTCATCCTGGGCTTCCTCGCCAATGCCGCGCCGTTCTGCCTCATGGTCTGGGGCCAGCTCCACGTGCCGAGCGGCCTTGCCTCCATCCTCAATGCCGGCGCCCCGCTCTTCACCGTGCTCGTCGCCCATGTCCTGACCAGGGACGAGAAGCTGACGCGCCGCAAGTTGCTGGGGGTGGCCGCCGGCATGGCGGGCGTCGCGGCCATGGTCGGGCCGGAGGCGCTGCGGGGACTGGGCGAGAATCTGCTTGGCCAGCTCGCCATCCTGCTCGGCACCTTCTGCTATGCCCTCGCCGCCATTTTCGGCCGTCGCTTCCATGCCAGGGGAGTGCCGCCGCTGGTCACCGCCACCGGGCAGGTGCTGGCGGCATCCGTCCTGATCCTGCCGCTCGCGCTCATCCTCGACCGGCCCTGGGACCTGGCGCCCCCCGGCCCCGCCGCCCTCGGCGCGGTCGCCGGCCTCGCCATCCTCTCCACCGCGCTCGCCTACATCCTCTATTTCCGCATCCTGAACGCGGCCGGCGCCACCAACCTCCTGCTGGTCACCTTCCTGATCCCGCTCACCGCCATCCTGCTCGGCGCCCTTTTCCTGGACGAAAGACTGGCGTTCAATCACTTCGCGGGCATGGCCCTGATCGGAACGGGCCTCGCGGTAATCGACGGCAGGCTGATCGGAGGACAGCGATGACGGGCCAGACGCAGCACGACGAGATTGCGCGCCGCCTTGGCGCGCTCGACTGGGCGCGCGTCACCGCCGATCTCGACGAGACCGGGCATGCCCGCATCGGCGGGCTGCTCGACCCCGCGATCTGCGAGACGCTCGCCGCGCTCTACGATCGGCCCGAGGTCTTCCGCAGCCGCATCGTCATGCGCAAGCATGGTTTCGGCTCGGGCGAGTATCAGTACTTCGCCTACCCCCTGCCCGACATGGTGGCGCGCCTGCGGCTGCTGCTCTATTCCCGCCTCGCCACTATCGCCAACGAATGGAGCGCCCGGCTCGGCGATCCGGCGCGCTATCCCGCGCGCCTCGCCGATTTCCTGGCGCGCTGCCATGCCGCCGGCCAGCGACGGCCGACGCCGCTCATGCTGCGCTACCGTACCGGCGACTATAACCGGCTTCATCAGGACCTTTACGGACCGCTCAACTTCCCGATGCAGGTGGTGGTCCTGCTGAGCCGCCCCGGCATCGATTTCACCGGCGGCGAGCTGGTCCTCACCGAGCAGAAGCCGCGCATGCAGACCCGCGCCCAGGTGGTGCCGCTATCCCAGGGCGACGCCGCGATCTTCGCGGTCAATGCGCGACCGGCGCCAGGCCCGCGCGGCTATCACCGCCTGACCATGCGCCATGGCGTGAGCCAGGTCGAGAGCGGCATCCGCCACACGCTCGGTCTCATCTTCCACGACGCGGCGTGAGGCCCGCGCCCTCGTGGCGCAGGTCCGCGTCGGGGAATTCCGGCGTGCCATAAAGGCGGAAGAGTTCCAGCACGCGCGCCATCTCGCGCCGGGAAAGCAGCTTCGGCCGGCCGGCCTGGCGGGCGAGCAGATACATCGCCGCCAAGGTCTCCACCTCGATGGCGAGTGCCAGCGCTTTCGCGAGGCTGCGCTCGGCCACGATCAGGCCGTGATTGGCGAGCAGGCAGGCGCGCCTCGGGCCCAGCGCCGCCAGCGCATGGTCGGAGAGTGCCTGCGTACCGAAAGTGGCATAGGGCGCGCAGGCGATCTCGGCCCCGCCTGCCGCCGCCACCATATAGTGGAAGGCGGGAATGCCTTCGCCGAGACAGGCGAGCGCGGTCGCATGCCGGGAATGGACATGCAGCACCGCCATGACGTCGGGCCGGGCGCGCAGGATGTCGCGATGGAAGCGCCATTCGGTCGAGGGCCGGCGCGGACCCCACCAGCGGCCGGAGAAGTCCATGACCGGCAGGTCCGCCGGCTTCATCGTCTCGTAGGCCAGCCCGCTCGGCGTGATCAGGAAGCGCCCGCCGTCGAGCCGCGCGGAAAGATTGCCGGACGTGCCCTGGTTGATGCCGCTTGCGTTCATGGCGCGGCAGGTCCGCACCATCTCGCGCCGCAGCGCCGCGAGGGCGCTCATGCGGCACTTCCCTCCGCCGCCGCCCGGTCCGGGAACAGGGTGGCGAGACCGGCGCGGGAGGCTTCCGCCACGCCGCGTTCGGTGATCAGCGCGCTGACCAGCGCGGCCGGCGTCACGTCGAAGGCGGGATTGGCGGCGCGGCTGCCATCGGGCAGCAGCCGGATGCGGACCATGGCGCCGTCGTCGGCGCGCCCGGCGAGGTGGCTCACCTCGTCTGCCGCGCGTTCCTCGATCGGGATGTCGCGCAGGCCGTCGGCGATGCGCCAGTCGATGGTGGGCGAGGGCAGCGCGACATAGAAGGGGATGCCGTTCTCGCGCGCCGCCAGCGCCTTGAGATAGGTGCCGATCTTGTTGCAGACATCGCCCGAAGCCGTGGTGCGGTCGGTGCCGACGATGCAGAGATCGACCGCGCCGCGCTGCATCAGATGGCCGCCGGCATTGTCGACGATGACCGTATGCGGCACGCCATGGGCGCCAAGCTCGAAGGCGGTGATGGCCGCACCCTGGTTGCGCGGCCGCGTTTCATCGACCCAGACATGGACCGGAATGCCCTCGTCATGGGCGAGATAGATCGGCGCCAGCGCCGTGCCCCAATCCACGGTGGCGAGCCAGCCGGCATTGCAATGGGTGAGGATGTTGAGCGGCGCGGCACGCCCCTTGCGCTCCCACGCATCGCGCAGCAACCCGAGTCCGTGGCCGCCGATGGCACGGTTGATCGCCACGTCCTCCTCGCAGATCGCATCGGCGCGGGCAAAGGCGGCCGCGGCGCGCCCGGCGGGGCCAAGCGGTTCGAGCCGCCTTCGCACATCCTCGATCGCCCAGCGCAGGTTGACCGCGGTCGGCCTCGTCGCCATCAGCGCGCGACAGGCTTCCGCCAGCGCCGCATCCGAGGGATCGGCCGCCATGGCCAGCGCCAGGCCATAGGCGGCGGTGGCGCCGATCAGCGGCGCGCCGCGCACCTGCATGGCGCGGATCGCCTCTGCCGCATCGGCGAGATTTGCCAGGCGCCGCTGCTCGAAGCGGTGCGGCAGCAGCGTCTGGTCGATGATCTCGACCCCGCCATCCTGCGCGTTCCGCCAGATGCTCCGGTAATGCCTGCCGCCAACCTTCACGCCGCGCTCCCGCTCCGCTTCAGGTCTTGCCCGCTCCGCTGGTAGGGGCAGCCGGACTTGAACCGGCACGGCCTCGCGGCCTTCGGATTTTAAGTCCGATGCGTCTACCAGTTCCGCCATGCCCCCGGAGCGGACCGTGCGGCAAGCTAGTGCGATTCACCGGCCGATGGAAGCATCGGCACCACCCTCACCCCAACCACTTGAGCCGCGAAGCGGATCAAGTGGTTGGGGTGAGGGAAGCCAGGCGCTGGAGCGCGGCGCAGGCATCGGCGCCAGGCCGGCAATCCCCGGCCAGGGAACGGATCGCGTTCTCGATGCGGCGCAGATCGGCGATGCGCCGGCGCACCTCGGAGGCCTGCGCCATCAGCCGTTCCTGTATCTCGGCGCAGACCGGCGCCTCGCCGCCCTCCGCCAGGGCCAGCAGATCGGGGATCGCCTGCAGCGGGAAGCCAAGTTCCCGGCAGCGGCGGATCAGGGTGAGGCGGCGGACATCCTCCGGTCCATAGCGGCGATGGCCGCGCGCCGAGCGTGCAGGCGGGCACAGCAGGCCCGATTTCTCATAGTAGCGGATCGTCTCCGCGTTGCAGCACGCCGCCCGCGCCAGTTCGCCCCGCGTCATCGTGACCCTCCCTCGCTGCCCGCTCTTTGTCCTTGCACCTGTAGCGGCTACAGGGGGCAATCTTAGGACCGCGGGGGCGAGTCGGGCAATCTCGAGGGGTAACGATGCTTGTACAACAGCCTGCCGCGCGCGACGTCCACCGCCTCGGCCCCCGGGGCGGTGGCGTCTTCGCCCTGGCCGGTCTCGGCGGAGCCCTCCTGCTCTCCACCTGCTGCCTGCTGCCGCTCGGCCTTGGTGCGCTGGGGCTTGGCGGCGCCTGGCTCGGCGCCCTGCCCAGTTTCGCCGCCTACGAGACGCCGATCCTTGCCGGAACGCTGCTCCTGCTCGCCGCCGGCTTCTTCCTCGCCTTCCGCCGGCCGGCGGCCTGCGCGCCGGGCGCGGCCTGCGGGGCCCCGCTCTCGCGCTGGCTGACCCGGCTACTGCTGATCAAGGCCGCCATCGTTACCTTTGCCGCCTGGACCTTTCCCTATGTCGCCGCCATCTGACGGCGCGCGGATGGCGCGGCTCGCCTGTCCGCTCTGCGGCCATGGACAGGAAGCGGAGACGCCGGCCGATGCCTGCATCTATTTCTTCGAATGCGCCGGATGCGGCGGCCTGCTGAAACCGCGCGCGGGGGATTGCTGCGTCTTCTGCTCCTATGGCGAGCGGCCCTGCCCGCCGAAGGAAGCGGAAGCCACGGCCTGCTCCTGCTGATCAGCCCGCCGCCAGCGCCGCTTCCGCCATCTGTCGCAGCCGTGCGCGCTGGATCTTCACCCCGTTGGCGCTTTCGGTGACGGGGAAGGCATCGAGCGCGATGACCCGCGCCGGAATCTTGAAAGCGGCGAGGCGGACGCGGCAATGGGCCTGCAGAGCGGCCTCGTCGAGCCGCGCGCCCGGGTCGAGCAGCACGAAGGCGACCGCGCGCGGCCCGGCCGAGGTGGCGGCCGCCACCACCTGCGCCGCCGCGATGCCCGGCTGGCCGGCGATCTCGGCCTCGATCTCCGCCGGGCTGACCAGAAAGCCGCCAAGGCGCATCACGTCGCCCATGCGGGTGAGGAAGGTGAAACGCCCGTCCGGCTCCATCCGCGCGAGGTCGCCGGTCTTCAGGTAGCCATCGGCGGTGAAGGCCGCCCTGGTCGCCGCCGCATCGCCGAAATATTCCGCCATCACGCTCGGCCCCTTGAGTTCCAGTTCCCCCGCCTGGCCCGCGGGGAGGATCTCGCCGCTGTCCGGATCGCGCACCCGCGCGCGCGCCGAAGCCGCGACCGGCCGGCCGCCGGCCTTGGCCCGCTCCTCCGCCGGCGCGCTCTCCGACTGGCGGGCATAGAGCGCCTGCACCTCGCTCATGCCATAGAGACCGAGCAGGCGCATGCCCCTGGCATCGCCCGCCGCCACCACGACGGCGGGATCGTGGGCGAAGGCGGCAAAGCCGGCGAAGCGCAGCGCGGGAAAGGGCCGCGCGCCCCGCGCCGCGCCAAGCAGGCGCATCGCCATGTCGTCGGCGCCGTTGAATTGCGTGATGCCGCCGCGCGCGAGCTTCTCCAGCGCCAAGGCCTCATCGAAGACGGCGAGCAGATCGAGTTCGGCACCGCCATGCAGGGCGCCGAGGGCCTGCGCGAAGCCGAACACGCCGCAGAAGGGAATGGCCTGCAGCACGCGCTCGCCCGGCTGGTCGTAACCGAACGCCGGCGCTACCTCCGCCGCATGGTCGATCAGGCTGCGCTGGCGATGCAGCACGAACTTCGGCGCCTTCGTCGTGCCGGAGGTGGTGAAGATCGCCGCGCCGTCCTCGCGACCGCCATCGCCCGCCAGCGGCGCCGCGCCCAGCATCTCCTCGAAACCCACCAGGCGCGCGCCTCGCAGCGGCAGGCTGGCCGGCGGCGTTTCGCCCGGGTCCGAATGGACGATGATCGTTTCGACCCGCGACAGTGCCGCCGGGTCGATCCCTTCCAGGATGCCGGCGAAGGGAATGCCATGAAAGCCCGGCCAGAGAACCAGCGCGCGGGCGCCCGAGCGGCCGATAATGTCCCCCACCTCGGCGGAGCGGAATCGGGTATTCACCGCGACCGCGATTACACCCAGGCGCGCACAGGCAAAGAAGAGCTGCAGATAGGCAGCGCAATTGGGCAACCAGAACGCAACCCGATCGCCGCGGCGCAGGCCCAGTCCGGCCAAGGCGCCTGCCAACCGGGCACTGCTCGCGGCCAGTTCACCATAACTCAGGCTTCGCGTCCCATCGCGGACCGCGATCCTCCCCCCGCGCCCCTTTGCCAGCTCCAGCAGCCGATCGAGACCCGCCATTCCGTCCCCTCCAAACGATACTGTCCGCCGTTCGACGTTAGGACAAACGCAAGACGGACACAGCATGATCAAATTTGAACGCGATGACGCGCTTCTCCCTTTTCAGTGAAGCGCGCGTCACATACGATCAATTTTTAGCGAAGCCAATGGGCAAAGGCGGCGTCAGATGAGTGACGGGGCGCGCACCATGCAGGATCTGACGGTGGCGGCGGAAGCCGGCGACCGGCAGGCGCAGTTCGAGTTGGGCCGCCGCTATTTCCGTGGCATCGAGGTGGAGCGCGACGCGGAGGCGGCGGCGCACTGGCTGCAGCGGGCGGCCATCGGCGGCCATCTGGTGGCGCGCATCTATCTGCAGGAACTGACGGCGGAAACCGATGCCGGCCACCAGGGCAATGGCGATGCGAGCTTCGAGCGCTGGCTTGCCTCGGCCATGCGCGATCTGCGGCGCGGCGAGGGCAGGCGGCGGGAACGGCTGCGGATCGCGCCCGCGGAATCCGCCGTGCGACGCCGGAGCTGGACCGCGTTGATCGCCGCCATCGGCATGCTGGCGGCCGTAATCTGGTGGTGGCGCGGCGGTTTCTGACGCGCCGCGTTCCGATCAGTCGGAACAGGGAAACTCATCCTCCAGCACCCGCCGGACCAGGGCCGGCAGGCTGAGGCCGAGTTCGTCCGGATGATCCTCCGCCCAGGCCAGCAGGGCGGCGCGAATCTGTCCGATCTCATAGCCGTTCGGCAGGCAGACCCGGTCGCTTTCGCCGATCCGCTCCATCTGCCGGGAAAGCGCCGCGAGGCAGGCGCGCTGCTCGGCCGGCGCTTCGGCGCGGCAGTTGCGATGCAACAGGCGGCCGTCGCCCTCCATGGCGGGAGCGGCGGTGCCGGCCAGGCAAAGCAGGCCGGCGACGAGGATCGAGGGGAACAGGGAACGGATCATGGCGAATCAGCCGGACTTCACTTCGAACGGTTCGACGCCGAGGGTGCGCATGGCGGCAACCACATCCTCCGCCGCCTCGGCGAGCAGGACGGAATCGGTGGCGCGCAGCACGATCGAGGTGCCCGGCTTGCCGCCCCGGTAGAAGGGGTAGGAGCCGACCTCGAGCCGCCCGCCCCGCCGGTCCTGGATGGCGCGGAGGGCATCGGCGATCTTCCCCTCTGCCACATGCCCGCTGACCGTGTGCGAAAGCAGGCGCGGCCCGCCGACCAGCAAGTGGCGGACCGAACCGAACATCGCCTGCAGGATCGCCGGCACGCCGGCCATGACGAAGACATTGCCGATGCGAAAGCCCGGCGCGCGCGAGACCGGGTTGTCGATCAGCTCGGCGCCAAAGGGAATGCGCGCCATGCGCAGCCGCGCCTCGGTCAGCTCGCCCGGCGGATAATGCGCCTCGAGAATGGCCCGCGCCCGCGGATCGACATCGATGCCGACGCCGAAGGCCCGGGCGATGGCATCCGCCGTGATGTCGTCGTGGGTCGGCCCGATGCCGCCCGAGGTGAAGACATAGTCGTGGCGGGCGCGCACCTCGTTCACGCTCGCCACGATCACCTCGTCGATATCGGGGATGAAGCGCGCCTCCATCAGGCGGATGCCCATGTCGTTGAGCTGCGGCGCGATCCAGGCAAGGTTGGCATCGCGCGTGCGCCCCGAGAGAATCTCGTTGCCGATCACCAGCATGCAGGCGGTCACGATCTTCTCTGGCTCGGGCATTGCGGCACGGGGAACTGGCTTCCGGGCAGAGACTTATAGCGGTTTGTCCGGCGCGCCGGAAGCCGCCGCTTGCCGGCCGCCACCCGGCCGCCCTACCCTGCCCGCCCGGCCCGAAGGATTGCCATGCACTTTCCCAAACCCCTGGTCGCGGCGCGTCTGCTGCGCCGCTACAAGCGCTTCCTCGCCGATGTGGAACTGGCGGGCGGCGAGATCGCGACCGCCCATTGCGCCAACCCCGGGGCCATGCTCGGCCTCGCCGCGCCGGGCACGCGCATCCATCTCTCGCCGGCCGGCGGACCGGGGCGGAAGCTCGCCTGGAGCTGGGAACTGGCCGAGGTGGATGGCGGACTGGTCGGCATCAATACCAGCCATCCCAACCGCCTGGTGGCGGAAGCGATCGCCGAGGGCCGCATCCCGGAACTGGCCGGCTATGCGAGCCTGCGCCGCGAAGTACCCTATGGCCGCAATTCGCGCATCGACCTGCTGCTCGAAGGCCCCGGCCGGCCGGACTGCCATGTCGAGGTCAAGAACGTGCACCTGAAACGCGATGCCGACCGGCCGGGGCTCGCCGAATTCCCGGACTGCGTCACCGCGCGCGGGGCCAAGCATCTGGCGGAACTGGGCGATATCGCCCGCGCCGGCGGCCGGGCGGTGATGCTGTTCCTGGTCCAGCGCATGGATTGCGCGCGTTTGCGCGTCGCCGCCGACATCGACCCGGCCTATGCCGAGGCCCTGGCGCGCGCCATCGGCCACGGGGTTGAAATTCTTTGCTATGATTGTGCTATAACGCGCGCGGAAATCGCGGTCCGCCGGAAACTGGCCTTTCTCGGGCCGGAATAGCGGCGGGCGGAGGCAGGAGCAATGACCGAGACCGGCACGGCCCGCACGGCCCCGCGCTTCGATGCGCGCATCAAGCTGCATGACGCGGCCGACTTCGAGGGCATGCGCCGGGCCGGCCGGCTGGCGGCGGCGACCCTCGATTTCATCACGCCTCATGTCAAACCCGGCGTCAGCACGGCGACGCTCGACCGGCTCTGCCACGACTACATCGTCGGCCATGGCGCCGTGCCGGCCCCGCTCGGCTATCGCGGCTACCCGAAATCCATCTGCACCTCGGTCAATCACGTCGTCTGCCATGGCATCCCGGACGAACGGAAGGTGCTGCAGAACGGCGATATCGTGAATATCGACGTGACCGTCATTCTCGACGAATGGCACGGCGACACCAGCCGCATGTTCTTCGTCGGCGATGTGGGCGTGAAGGCGTCCAGGCTCTGCGCCGTCACCTACGAGGCGATGATGGCCGGGATCGAAGCGATCCGCCCCGGCGCCACCACCGGCGATATCGGCCATGCCATCCAGCAGATCGCGGAGCGCCAGCGCTATTCCGTGGTGCGGGATTTCTGCGGCCACGGCCTCGGCCGGATCTTCCACGACGCGCCCAACATCCTGCATTACGGCGAGCCGGGCACCGGCGTGGTGCTCAAGGAAGGCATGTTCTTCACCGTCGAGCCTATGATCAACCAGGGCAAGTGGCAGGTGAAGCTGCTCGACGACGGCTGGACGGCGGTGACCAAGGACCGCTCCCTCTCCGCCCAGTTCGAGCATTCGGTCGGCGTCACCGCCAGCGGCTGCGAGATCTTCACCATATCGCCCGCCGGCCTGCACCAGCCGCCCTACGCCGCCTGATCCCGCCGCCGGACACGGCTCTTCACGGGAAATTGAACTTTCCGGCCCGCGCCATCTCCCTAGATTCACGGGACAGGGAGACATTCGCCAGGAGTACCGCCATGCGCATCGCTATCGCCCTCGTGCTCGCCGCCCTCGCCTTCGCGCCCCTCGCCTCGGTCACGATGGCGCGGAGCGCCTTCGCGGCCGAGGACCCGGTTTTCGCCACCGGCGGCGTCGCCATCAACGGCTACGATCCGGTCGCCTCTTTCTCGGACGGCAAGCCGGTCACGGGCCGCGCGGAGTTCAGCCATGCCTGGCGCGGCGCCACCTGGCGCTTCGCATCCGCCGCCAACCGCGACCAGTTCGCCGCCGCGCCGGAGCGCTACGCGCCGCAATATGGCGGCTTCTGCGCCTATGGCGTGACCCAGGGCTACGCGGTCAAAACCGAACCCGATGCCTGGAAGATCGTCGATGGCAAGCTCTACCTGAATTACGACCAGTCGGTGCAGAAGCGCTGGAGCGGCGACATCCCCGGCTACATCGCCAAGGCGGACCAGCGCTGGCCGGAGGTCAAGAAGTCCAAGCAGTGAGCGGGGCGCCGGACGGGCAGGGACACCGCGCCCGCCTGCGCCAGCGCTTCCTGGCCGCGCCCGAGACCCTGCCGGACTACGAGTTGCTGGAGCTGCTGCTCTTCGCCGCCAATCCGCGCGGCGACACCAAACCTTTGGCCAAGCGCCTGCTCGCGCATTTCCGGGGCCTCGCCGGCGTGCTGCATGCGGAGCCGGCGCGGATACGCGAAGTGGCGGGGGCCGACAGCGACGCGGTGCGCGCCAGCCTGCGCGCCGTGCGCGAGGCGGCGATCCGCCTCGCCCGGGCGGAGGTGGCGAGCCAGCCCGTCATCTCCTCCTGGCAGCAGCTTCTCGATTACTGCCAGCTCGCTCTCGGGCACGCGACGAGCGAGGAATTCCGCCTGCTCTTTCTCGACCGCAAGAACCGGCTGATCCTGGACGAGGCGCAACAGAAGGGCACCATCGACCATACCCCGGTCTATCCGCGCGAGGTGGTGCGCCGCGCCCTCGAACTCGGTGCCTCGGCCATCATCATGGTGCACAACCATCCCTCGGGCGACCCGACGCCCTCCAAGGCCGATATCGACATGACGCGGGCGGTGCGCGACGCGGCGCGCGCGGTCGGCATCGCGCTGCACGATCATCTGGTGATCGGACGCGGCCAGCATGCCAGCCTCAAGGGGCTGGGCCTGATCTGACGGGATGGGATCGGCGCCCGGGCGGCCGGTCAGCCGGCGCGGCGGAACAGGCTCGAATCGAGGACGGCGTTGATGGAGACGGTCTTGACGCGGCTCGGATCGCGCTCGTTCACAACCTGGACGTGAGGGATCTTCTCGCCCGGGAAATTGATCAGCCGGGCGACCTTCCAGAAACTGCCCGGCGGTTGCTCGAGGCGCAGCCCCGGAATGATATCATTGACGGTCAGCTTGGACATGGCACGACGCAGCTAGTGGCGCGGTTGAATGACCGGGATTCTAAGCCCGGTCATGGATTTAGCAATAGGTTCCATGTCCCCTCCCTGCGTCATCAGCAAGTCTTGAAGGCCGCGTTGCCCCGCCGCCCGGGGAGCGGTATGGTCCCCGCGCATCGCAAGCCGAGGGCAAAGACGCCAATGATTCCGCGCTATACGCGTCCCGAGATGGCCGCCATCTGGGAACCCGAGACCCGATTCCGCATCTGGTTCGAGATCGAGGCGCATGCCTGCGATGCGCAGGCCGAACTGGGCGTCATCCCGCGCGAGGCCGCGCGGGCGGTCTGGGAGCGCGGCGCTTTCGAGGTGGCGCGCATCGACGAGATCGAGCGCGAAACGCGCCATGATGTCATCGCCTTCCTGACCAACCTCGCCGAGCATGTCGGCCCCGAGGCACGCTTCGTGCACCAGGGCATGACCTCCTCCGACGTGCTCGATACCTGCCTCGCGGTGCAGCTCGCGCGCGCCTCCGACCTGCTGCTCGAGGATATCGATCTGGTGCTGGCGGCGCTCAAGCGGCGCGCCTTCGAGCACAAGTTCACCGTCTGCGTCGGGCGCAGCCACGGCATCCATGCCGAGCCGGTCACTTTCGGCCTGAAGATGGCCTATGCCCATGCCGAGTTCCAGCGGGCGCGCGAGCGGCTCACGGCGGCGCGGCGCGAGATCGCCACTTGCGCGATTTCCGGCGCGGTCGGCACCTTCGCCCAGATCGACCCGCGCGTCGAGGCGCACGT
Organism: Alphaproteobacteria bacterium; assembly: GCA_026126165.1. Lineage (GTDB taxonomy): Bacteria > Pseudomonadota > Alphaproteobacteria > Ferrovibrionales > Ferrovibrionaceae > JAHCJQ01. Next base: position 1,605 of record JAHCJR010000030.1, on the reverse strand, counting down.
GGCGGCGAAACTCGGCCTCGCGGTCGAGCCGATCTCGACCCAGATCATCCCGCGCGACCGCCACGCGGCCTTCTTCGCCTGCCTCGCGGTGATCGCCTCCTCGGTCGAGCGGCTGGCCACCGAGTTCCGCCACCTGCAGCGCACCGAGGTGCTGGAGGCGGAGGAATATTTCGCGCCCGGGCAGAAGGGCTCCTCGGCCATGCCGCACAAGCGCAATCCGGTGCTGACCGAGAACCTGACCGGGCTCGCCCGCCTCGTCCGCTCGGCGGTCGTGCCGGCGCTCGAGAATGTCGCGCTGTGGCACGAGCGCGACATTTCCCATTCCTCGGTCGAGCGCGGCATCGCGCCGGATGCCACCATCCATCTCGACTTCGCGCTGCGCAGGCTGGCGGGCGTGGTCGAGAAGCTGGTGGTCTATCCGGAGAACATGCGCCGCAACCTCGACCGGCTGGGCGGGCTCGTCCATTCCCAGCGCGTGCTGCTGGCCCTCACCCAGGCGGGCATCGGCCGCGAGGATGCCTATCGCCTGGTGCAGAAGCATGCGATGAAGGTCTGGCGGGAGGGGGCGGATTTCCAGGCGCTGCTCGCCGCCGATCCGGAGGTGAGCCGGGCGCTGGATGCAAAGGCCATCGCCGGCCTGTTCGACCTCGACCATCACACCCGCCATGTCGACACCATCTTCCGCCGGGTCTTCGGCGAGGCGTGAGGCGATGGCAAAGGTCAATTACGACCGGCGCATGTTCCGCGCCCTCGCCAACTCCGCCGGCGGGCAGGTAAGCGCGGACACGCTCTTCCATTACCGCCAGGCGGGCGATCTCGTGGTCGGCGTCTACGAGGGCGGCGGCATCCACCATGGGCAGATCATCGCCCGGGTCGACGAGGATGGCGGCCTCGACATGCGCTACCAGCATGTCACGGCAGCCGGCGAACTGATGACCGGCACCTGCCGGACGCGACCGGAAATCCTGCCCGACGGGCGGCTGCGCCTGCACGAGCGCTGGCGCTGGACCTGCGGCGACGGCGCCGAGGGCACCTCGATCCTCGAAGAGATACGCCCGCCCGCCGATCCGGAAACCGGCGAGGCGTAACGCCTCGCGGCGGTCAGCCTTCCTTTTCGATCTGCTGCTTGGCCTTGGCCAGAAGCTCCGTCATGGCCTTGCGCAGGCCCTTCTCGTCGACGCTGGCGCCCTTCGCGCGCAGATCCTTGTGGACCTTGCGGAAGACGTCCTCGTCGCCCGCCTCCTCGAAATCGGCCGAGACCACCTCGCGCGCATAAGCGTCCGCCTGGGCGCCGGTCAGGCCCATCTGTTCCGCCGCCCAGAGGCCGAGCAGCTTGTTGCGGCGGGCATAGACCTTGAACTGCAGTTCCTGGTCGTGAATGAACTTGTTCTCGAAGCCTTTTTCGCGGTCGTCGAAAGTGGTCATGGGCCTCTCGCCAGGCTGCGTCTGAGGGATGTGGTTCCGCCACAGGCATAGCCCGGCGGGCCCGGCGGATCAATCCGGACCAACTGCATATGGCCCGTGGCGCGGCGGATGGCAAGGCCGCCGGCGCCGGCGCAGAAAGGCTCGTTGCCTGCCCCGACCGGATCAGCTATATCTTCCAGT